>NZ_JBFAUH010000009.1:0-260720 GCF_040679095.1 Streptomyces sp. NPDC052496 | reverse complement strand
CGCGCCCGCCGCGCCGCCCGCGCCCTCCGCGCCGCCCGCGCCTGCCGCGCCGCCCGCCCGGCGCGGGCCGTCGCCCGCCTCAGCCGCCGGTGACCCCCAACTCCTGCGCCAGCACCGCCGCCTGCACCCGGCTGCGCAGCTCCAGCTTCCCCAGCAGCCGGCTGACGTGCGTCTTGACCGTGGCCTCCGCCATCTCCAGCCGCTCCGCGATGGCGGCGTTGGACAGGCCCTGGCCCAGGCAGCCCAGCACCTCGCGTTCGCGGCGGGTCAGCGCGTCCAGCACGGCCGGGTCCGGTGCCGAGGCGTCGGGCCGCCGTACCGTACGGGGGTTGGCGAACTCCGCGATCAGCCGCCGGGTCACGGCCGGGGCGATCATCCCTTCCCCGGCGGCCACCGTGCGCACCGCGTCCAGCAGCGCCGCCGCCTCGCTGTCCTTGAGCAGGAAGCCGGCGGCGCCGGCCCGCAGCGCCCCGAAGACGTACTCGTCCAGGTCGAAGGTGGTCAGCACCAGGACGTCGGCCAGCTCCTCGGCCACGATCGCCCGGGTGGCCGAGACGCCGTCCAGCTTGGGCATCTGTATGTCCATCAGCACCAGGTCGGGACGGAGTGCGCGGGCCAGCCGCACCGCTTCCTCGCCGTCCGCGGCCTCCCCGGCCACCTCGATGTCGGGCGCGGAGCGCAGGATCAGTGCCAGTCCGGCCCGTACGGCGGACTGGTCCTCGGCGATCAGCACCCGGACCGGGCGGCCGGTGTCAGCGGTCATCGTTGCTCTTCCTCCTCGCGGACGGGCAGTTCGGCCCGTACCCGCCATTCTTTGCCGGCGCCGTGCTCGCCACCGTCCTCGGGCCCGGCCTCGAACCGGCCGCCGAGTAGTTCGATCCGCTCCCGCATCCCGATCAGGCCCGCGCCGGAGCCGGGCGCGCGCGGGCCGGGCCGGTCGCCGAAGGGGCTGTCGACGCGGACGGTGAGCGGGCCGCCGGGGCGGTGGGTGATACGGACCGCGACCTCGCCGGGCGCGGCGTGTTTGAGGGCGTTGGTCAGGGACTCCTGGACGATGCGGTACGCGGCCAGCTCCACCGGAGCGGGCAGCCGCGCGCCGCTGCCGTCCGCCCGGGTGTCCTCCAGGGTGAACGTCAGCCCGCTGCTCGCGCCGTTGACGCGGGCCTGCTCCAGGAGCGCTTCGAGCCCGTCCAGGGTGGGGGTGGCCTGGGCCTCCGCCGTCGCGCCGGGGTGCTTCGCGTCCCGCAGCAGCCCGATCAGGCGCCGCATCTCGGCGAGGCCCTGCACGCTGTTCTCCCGGATGACGCCGAGCGCCTCGCGGGTGGCGCCGGGGTCGTCGATGGCCTGGGCGGCCGTGGAGTGGATGGCGATGGCGGACAGGTGGTTGGCGACCATGTCGTGCAGTTCGCGGGCCATCCGGGCGCGTTCGGCGATGATGGCCTGCGTACGGTCCATCTCGGCGAGCAGCGCGGTCTGTTCGGCCTCCAGGCGGGCGGCCCGGGCGGCGTTGCGGTGTTCGCGGATGATGACGCCGGTCCAGGCCGGACCGAGAGTGATCACGCCGATGCCGATACCGATCAGCAGGGCCTGCGGGTCGCGCAGGAGCGTCACCGGGACGACGGTGGCGAGGACGGTGAGCAGGGCGCTGATGACCGGTACGCGCCGGGCGGTGCCCGGCGGGCCGTACAGCACCGCGGCGTAGACGATGTCGGTGAACATCACGACCGTGGCGATCAGTCCGCCGCAGCACAGGTCCAGGGTGATCGCGGCGGTCGCCACGCCCAGCGCGGCCCGCGGGGCGGTCCGGCGCAGCAGCTCGGCGCCGGACATGACGGCCAGCGTCACCAGGACCGCCCAGTCGGGCAGCCCCGGCGTCAGCGGCGGGCTGCTGCGCAGCCCCAGCCCGTACAGCAGCAGGCCGCCGAGCAGCCCGGCGACGGCGATCCGCACGTCGTCGCGGTGCGGGCGCGCCAGGGCGGCGAAGGGTCTCGCGGTCACCCCTCCATCAAACACGGCGGCGCGGCCCGTCGCCTCCACGCCCCGGCCGAACCCGTCGCGCCGCGCGCTACATCGAAAGATGCAGTCCCGGATCATCGCGGACGACGAGGTGACGGCCGGATTCCGGGGTGAGCCTGGAAGGGACCGGAAAGAAGGGGAGTCCCGTGATCGTCGCGCTGATCATCATCTGTGAGGTCGGCTTCTGGGTGCTGCTGGCCGGCGGGCTGGCCCTGCGCTACCTGGCGAAGATGCCACGTACCGGCATCGCCGTCCTGCTGCTGGAGCCGCTGCTGGAACTCGTCATGCTGGTCGTCACCGCCGTCGACCTGAAGAACGGTGCGGAGGCCGACTGGAAGCACGGACTCGCCGCCGTCTACATCGGGTTCTCGGCCACCATGGGGCACCGCATGATCAAGTGGGCGGACGCCCGCTTCGCCCACCGCTTCGCGGGCGGCCCGCCGCCGGTGCCCGCGCCCAAGTACGGCCGGGAGCGCACGGTCTTCGAGTGGCAGTCGGCGGGCCGCTGGATCCTGGCCGCGCTCATCGCGATGGGGCTGCTCCAGCTCGCCGCCTGGTACGTGGGCGACCCGGACCAGACCACCTCGCTGCGCAATTGGCAGACCAAGATGCTCTTCGTCATCGGCATCAACCTGGTCATCGCGGTCAGCTACACGCTCTGGCCGAAGAAGGCCCCGGAGGGGGAGCTGCCCCCGGACGGCGCGGACGGGCGCGAGCGCGACAAGGCCGGGGCGGGCCAGGGCCCGCCCGCGTCCTGGTGACGCTGCCTACCGCTCGCCGCCCGGCACCCACAGCACGTCGCCCTGCTCCTTGTTGGCCGTGCGGGCCAGGATGAACAGGAGGTCGGAGAGGCGGTTGAGGTAGGTGGCGGTGAGGTGGTTCATGGTGTCGCCGTGCGTCTCCAGCGCCGCCCAGGTGGAGCGCTCGGCGCGGCGTACCACCGTGCACGCCTGGTGCAGCAGCGCGGCGCCCGCCGTACCGCCCGGGAGGATGAAGCTGCGGAGCTTCTCCAGGCCCTCCAGGTAGTGGTCGCAGTCCGCCTCCAGCTTGTCGACGTAGGACTGCTCGACGCGCAGCGGCGGGAACTCCGGGTTCTCCACCACCGGCGTCGACAGGTCCGCGCCCACGTCGAAGAGGTCGTTCTGCACCCGGACGAGCACCTTGACGACGTCCTCGGGCAGCGAGCCGAGGGCGATGGCCACGCCGATCGCCGCGTTGGCCTCGTTGGCGTCCGCGTAGGCCGCGATCCGCGTGTCGGTCTTGGCGGTCCGGCTCATGTCGCCGAGGGCGGTGGTGCCCTTGTCGCCGGTACGGGTGTAGATGCGCGTCAGATTGACCATACGGGCGAGCCTACGCGGCGGCCTTGCGGAAGGCGCGGGCGCACACGGCCGCGGCCAGTACGGCGAGTCCGGCCGCGACCAGCGCGCCGTACCGCACGCTCGCCGCCGTGTAGTCGCCCACGTAGGCCGCCCGGACGCCGTCCACGAGGTAGCGCAGCGGCATGACGTGCGAGAGCGCGTCCAGCCAGCCGGGCGCCAGGGCCATCGGCAGCATCAGGCCGGACAGCAGCATCGTGGGCATGGTCGCGGCGTTGACGACGGGGCCGAACTCCTGTGGCGAGGCGACCTTCAGGGCCAGCGCGTACGACAGGGAGGACAGCGCGACGGTCGTCACGGCGACGAACGCGAATCCGATGAGGATGCCGCCCAGCGGCGCCCGCAACCCCATCACCAGCGCCGCCAGGACCAGCAGCACCGCCTGGAAGGTGAGCAGCGCGGTGTCCCGCAGCACCCGTCCCAGCAGCAGCGCGACCCGGCTGACGGGTGTCACCCGCATCCGTTCCACCACGCCGTACTGCTTTTCGAGGATGATGCCGAAGCCGCCGAACGACGCGCCGAACAGCGCGAGTTGCAGCAGCAGTCCGGGCACCAGGACCTGCCAGGAACTGCCCTCGGCGGCCAGTGGCAGCTTCGTCAGCAGCGGCCCGAAGAAGAGCAGGTAGAGCAGCGGCATCAGCACGCCGAAGAACATCTGGAGCTTGGAGCGCAGGGTCTGCCGGGCGTAGCGCCCGAAGATCAGGGCGGTGTCGGACAGGACGGAGGGCATACGGGGACTCCTGGAAGACGGTGCGGCTGCTGGGGGCGGGGCTCAGACGGCGACGGGAGCGGTGTCCGCGGGGGCGGCGTCGCGCCCGGTGATGGCCAGGAAGGCGTCCTGGAGGGACGCGTCGGGCGAACCGGCGTACGCGGTCTTGAGCGCGCGCGGGGTGCCCTCGGCGGCCACCACGCCCCGGTCCACGACCACGACGCGGTCCGCCAGCGCGTCCGCCTCGTCGAGGTAGTGGGTGGTCAGGACGACCGTGGTGCCGAAGTCCGTACGCAGCCGCCGGACCAGCTCCCACAGGCCGGCCCGGCTGCCGGGGTCGAGGCCGGTGGTCGGCTCGTCCAGGAAGAGCACCGCCGGCCGGTGCACCAGCCCCAGCGCGATGTCCAGCCGCCGTCGCTGCCCGCCGGACATCGCCGCGCACGGGCGGTCCAGCAGCCCGCCGAGGCCGAGCGCGTCCGCCAGCTCCTCGGCGCGGGCCGCCGCCCCGGCCTTCGGCAGGCGGTACAGCCGCCCCTGGGTCACCAGCTCCTCCCGTACGGAGACGTGCGGGTCGACGCCGCCGGACTGGGCCACGTAGCCGGTGGCGCGCCGCACCCCGGCCGGGTCGCGGACGAGGTCGCAGCCGGCCACCGTCGCGCTGCCGCCGGTGGGCGCGAGGAGCGTGGTGAGCATCCGCAGGGTGGTGGTCTTGCCGGCGCCGTTCGGGCCGAGCAGGCCGAGGATCTCGCCGTGCCCGGCGGTGAGGTCGATGCCGCGTACGGCGTCGACGGTGCCGTGCCGGGTGGTGAAGGTCCGGGTCAGGCCGGACGCGGTGATGACTGCCATGGCGGACAGAAAAACAGAGGTACTGAAAAATTGCAATGCCCCCAAAAATTCAGAGCCACCAAGAAGGCGTACGATGCGCCCATGGCTGAGGGACTCAGGGAGCGCAAGAAACGGCAGACGCGCCAGCACATCTCGGACATGGCCACCGGCCTGTTCCTGGAGCGCGGCTTCGACGCGGTGACCGTCGCGGAGATCGCCGAGGTCTGCGAGGTCTCGGTCAACACCGTCTACAACTACTTCCCGGCCAAGGAAGACCTCTTCCTGGACCGCGGCGCCGGGCTGGTGGACCGCCTCGCGCGCTACGTACGCGGCCGGGACGCGGGGGAGTCGGCCGCCGCCGCCGTGCTGCGCGAACTGCGCGAGCAGGTGGAGGCGGTCTCGCCCGCCGTCGGACTGGTCGCGGGCTACGACCGCTTCCTGCACGTCATCGAGGGCGCCGCCACCCTCAAGGCCCGCCTCTGGCACCTCCAGCAGGAACAGCTCACCCGCCTGGAGGACACCCTGCGCCAGGAGGCCGGCGCCGCGGCGGACGACTGGCTGCCGCTCCTGGTCGCGGGCCAGCTCAACTGGGTGCACACCACGCTCACGGCGCACATCGCCCGCGCCATGATGGCCGGAAGGGCACCCGACGAGGTGTCACGTGAAGCCCTCGTCCTGCTCGACGACCTGGAGGACGCGCTCAGCGGAAAGGTCCTCAACTACGCCGTACGCGGCGGCCGGTGAGCCCGTGCGGTGTGATGTCCGTCATGTGAGACGTGACGCGCATCTCTAACCCTCCTATCGATCGCCGCCGGGCGCTAACGTCACTGCCGAGAGCCGTCAGGTGTACAGCGTGTTAGGGGACAGCAAGTGGCAAAGAAGCTCGCCGTCATCGGAGCCGGACTCATGGGGTCCGGCATCGCGCAGGTCTCGGCCCAGGCGGGCTGGGACGTCGTCCTCCGCGATGTGACGGAAGGCGCGCTGGCCCGCGGCAAGGGCGGCATCGAGGCCTCGTACGAGAAGTTCGTGAGCAAGGGCAAGCTGGCCGCCGAGGACGCCGAGCGGGCGCTGGGCCGGATCACCACCACGACCGACCTGGACGCGGCGGCCGACGCGGACATCGTCGTCGAGGCCGTCTTCGAGCGGATCGACGTCAAGCGGGAGATCTTCCAGAACCTGGACAAGCTGGTGAAGGACGAGGCGGTACTCGCCTCCAACACCTCCGCCATCCCGATCACCAAGATCGCGGCGGCCACCGGGCGCCCCGAGCGGGTGGTGGGCACCCACTTCTTCTCGCCGGTGCCGATGATGCAGCTGTGCGAACTGGTGCGCGGCTACAAGACCAGCGACGAAACCCTCGCCACCGCCCGCGCGTTCGCCGAGTCCGTCGGCAAGACCTGCATCGTCGTCAACCGCGACGTGGCCGGCTTCGTGACCACCCGGCTGATCTCGGCGCTGGTCGTCGAGGCGGCGAAGCTGTACGAGTCCGGGGTGGCCAGCGCCGAGGACATCGACACCGCCTGCAAGCTGGGCTTCGGGCACGCCATGGGGCCGCTGGCCACCGCCGACCTGACCGGTGTGGACATCCTGCTGCACGCCACCGACAACATCTACACCGAGTCGCAGGACGAGAAGTTCGCGCCGCCGGAGATCATGCGGCGGATGGTCGATGCCGGCGATATCGGCCGCAAGAGCGGGCAAGGCTTCTACGAGCACTGATTCCGCGTCGGACGGGCCCGGACCCCGCACCGCGCTGTCGCAGCGTCAGGCGCCGCCCACGGCACGGCCGTGGGCGTGGCGGCCGATGCTCCGGCCGCCGGCGGCCCACCCCCGAAGAAGGGGGGCGGCGCGTCAGGCGCGCGGGTCCGGTGCCGTCACCCTCCAGGGTGAATTCGGTATCGGTTCGCTTACAGGCGGCAACTTCGCCGCATGAGAGGCAGTCAGTTCTGTAGACGTAACGATCGAGCATTCATCACCCGGGGAGCGACATATGCACATCAGGGGCGACCACGCCGAGCTGGTCGTCGGGGGCCGCCTCGACGTCCGCAGCGCGGCGGACGCCCGAACCGTCCTGCACACCGCCGTCGACTCGGGCCAGGGCGACCTCGTGCTGGACCTGACCGGACTCGACTCGTGGGACGCCACCGGGCTCGGCGTGATCATGGGCGCGCACCGCCGCGCCGGCCGGGCCAACCGCCGCCTCGTCCTGCGCGGCGTCCCCCCGCAGATGCAGCGGCTGCTGGTCGCCACGCGTCTGCACCGCATCCTCGCCATCGAGGGCGGCCTCGCGGCCGAGACCCTGCCGCGGGTCTGAAGGCGGCCGGCCGGGGCACCCGGACCGGTACGGCACGCTCGCGTAACGCCACCGGCGCCGGCCCGTACGGCACCGCCCGCAAGATCAAAGCCGCATACCCGAAGATTCTCACAACACTGTGACGTTCCGGGCAGGAACGGACCCCGGCGCATCAGAGATACTGGGTGAAGGTCTAAGGTTCGGTTTTCCGCCGTCCGGTACGCCGCACGGCGGGCACCGGACCAGAAGCGGCGGCCGGGGGAGCACCCCGGCCGGAGGCTGGGGGAGTGCGGACGGCCGGGACGCAAACGGTCGGTCGGCACGCCAAGCGCATCTGGGGGGCATTTCACCATGGACCCGAACACGAACCGGGGACCTGAGGAGTACGGCGAGCAGGACGCCCCTGCCACGCCGCCGCCCGCGCCCAGCGGCTCCGGAGCCGCCGCCGGCGGCCTCGCACGCACCGTACAGCTCGTATCGGGCCCCTACCTGCTCACCGTCAACCCGGTCGACGGCAGCGAGATCGAACCCTGCCCGCCCGGCGAGCAGCCCGCCGTCCCCGGCAAGCACGGCCCCGAGGAGCGCGCCGAGCTGGCCCGCGCCGCCGCCCCGCCCGCCGTACCGGTCTCCGCGGGCCGCCAGGGCGCACTCCTGGAGCGCGCCGAGGAGACCGAGCGGCTGGTGCGGCTGCTCTCCCGCGGCAGATCCGTACGCGTCACCGGACCCTCCGGATCGGGCCGTACGCGCCTGCTGGACGCCGTCGCCACCGCCTGCGACGGCCTGGCCCCCGACGGCGTGGTGCGGCTCTCCGGATACCACCGCACGCCCACCGACGTGATGTACGAGCTGTTCGCCGCCGTCCACCGGGCCCCGCTGCACCGCCCCGACCGCGGCGAGCTGCTGCGCCTGCTCGGCGAGATCGGCGCGATCGTCGTCCTGGACGACCTGGAGTTCGGCGGCGCCGCGCTGGACGAGCTGCTGGGCGCCACCCCCGAGTGCGCCTTCCTGCTCGCCGCCACCCCCGACGTCGCCGCCCCCTCGCCCGGCTCCCACCTCGAAGAGGTCTTCCTCGGCGGCATCGGCCGCGGCGCCTGCCGGGACCTGCTGGAGGGCGTCGTCGGCCGGCCGCTCACCGACGAGGAGGCCGCGTGGGCCGCCGACCTGTGGTTCGAGTCCGAGGGACTGCCGCTGCGCTTCGTCCAGGCCGGTGCCCTGCTGCGGCAGCGGCTCCGTGGCGACCAGGACGTCGACGCGTACGGGGAACGCTCCGAAGACGCCTCCGGTGACGGCCGCGACGTACCGCTGCCGACCGTCGCCGAAGCCGCCTCGCCCGCGCCGCTGATCGCCGCCCGGCTCAGCGAGGCCGCGCGCGAGACGCTGCGCTTCGCGGTCGCGCTGGGCGGCGAGCTGCCGCACCAGGCGCACCTGCCCGCGCTGGCCCAGGACACCCACGCGGACGCCGCGCTCGGCGAACTCCTGGACTGCGGACTGATCACCCCGGCCGGGGCGCACTACCGGCTCGCGGCCACCGTCGGTGACCAGCTCGCCGCCGCCGGGTACGACGACGGCGCGGGCGAGCGGGCGCTGACCGCCGCCCAGCACTACGCCTGGTGGGCCGGCCACCCCTCGGTCACCCCCGAGCGGGCCGCCGCCGAGGCCGACGCCATCCTCGCCGCGATGAACGTGCTGACCGGCAGCCGCGAGAGCGGCCACCCCAGTGCCGCCGTCCTGCTGGCCCGTACGGCCGCCCCGGCCTTCGCCGCCGCCCTCCACTGGAGCGCCTGGGAGCGCAGCCTGCGGCACGGCGCGGAGGCCGCCCGGATCGCCGGGGAGGTGGCCGAGGAGGCGTACTTCCACCACGAGCTGGGCGTACTCGCCCTGTGCACCGGCAACCTGGACCGGGCGCGGGCCGAGCTGGAGGCGTCGATAGGACTGCGCGGCGTGCTCTCCGACCGGCGCGGCGCCGTCGCGGGACGGCGCGCGCTGGCCCTGGTCGCCGACCGCTCCGGCACGTTCACCCCGCCCGCCGGCACGGCCACACCGGCCGGCGAGGAGATCCCGGACGCCCGGACCGAGGAGTCCGCCTCGCCGCCCGGCGGGGTGCCCGCAGCGCTCGCGTCGGCCCCGGCCGTCGACGCGACCGCGCCCACCGTGGTCACCCCCGGCCTCGCCCGTACGGGCGGTGCCGCGGGCGGCCGGACCGGCGGCAGGGCCGGCGGCCGCAAGGCACTGGTGCTGGGCACCCGGCGCAACCTGGTCGCCGCGGGCGCCGGCGCCCTGCTCGTCGCCGTCCTCGGCACGGTCGTCACCCTGGGCGCGGTCTCCGGGTCCGACGGCGGACCGGGCGACAAGGTCAAGACCGAGCAGACCGCCGGGACGGGCCAGGACGGCGACGGCCTGCCCGCCGACCAGCCGGGCACCGACAGCAGCCGCACCGGACAGGGCAGCCGCCCCGGTACGCACACCGGCCCCGGCTCCACGGCACCGGGCACGCCGGGCACCAGCGGCCGGCCGGGCACCGGCACCGCCGCCCCGAGCACCGCCGCCACCGACCCGACGACCGGCCGGCCCACGGACGGGAGCAGCAGCCCGACCGACCCGACCACGCGTCCGACCACGCCCACCACCCGGCCCACCGACACGGGCACCGGGACCGGCAAGCCCACGGACAAGCCGACCGACAAACCGACGGACAAGCCCACCGACAAGCCCACCGACAAACCGACCGACAAGCCCACCGACAAGCCGACCAGCCAGGACCCGACCGGGACCACCGGCAACCCGGCGCCCAGCAGCGCCCATGGCAGCGGCTCGGCGGGCACCACCGGCGGCGGCACGACGGGCGGCGGCGCGGCCGACGGTACGGACAACGGCTGAGCGCAGCACGACGGCCCGGTACGTGACCGTCCGCCCTCGTGGGCGGGCGTTCCGTACCGGGCCGTCGTCATCCGGCGCGCGGGCCGGCCGGGTGGCACCCCGGCCCGCCCGGGCGGAGGCGGCTCAGAACAGCCGCAGCTTGTCGTCCTCGATGCCGCGCAGCGCGTTGTAGTCCAGCACGACGCAGCCGATACCGCGGTCGGTGGCCAGCACCCGGGCCTGCGGCTTGATCTCCTGGGCCGCGAAGACGCCCTTCACCGGCGCCAAGTGCGGGTCACGGTTGAGGAGTTCGAGGTAGCGGGTGAGCTGCTCGACACCGTCGATCTCACCGCGCCGCTTGATCTCCACCGCGACCGTGCCGCCGTCCGCGTCCCGGCACAGGATGTCCACCGGGCCGATGGCGGTCGGATATTCGCGCCGGATCAGCGAGTAGCCCTCGCCGAGTGTCTCGATCCGGTCGGCGAGCAGCTCCTGGAGGTGCGCCTCCACACCGTCCTTGATGAGGCCCGGGTCCACGCCCAGCTCGTGGGCCGAGTCGTGCATCACCTCTTCCAGGGTGATGATGAGCTTCTCGCCACCCTTGTTCTCCACTGTCCACACACTGCCGTCGCCCTCCTTGAGGGTGCACGGCGGGGACATCCAGTTGAGCGGTTTGTAGGCCCGGTCGTCCGCGTGGATGGAGACCGAACCGTCCGCCTTCACGAGGATCAGGCGAGGGGCCGACGGGAGGTGGGCACTGAGCCGGCCCGCGTAGTCCACGGAGCAACGGGCAATGACGAGACGCATGGTGCGCCACGCTACTCGACCGGAGGCCGCGGACGCGATTCGCCCCTGGAGCGCCCGGTGGGCCGGTGGCCGGTTGTCTCTGCAATCTCCTGGTGCGGTCCGGATGCGCGGCATACCGTTGAAGCGGGGCGTCGTGAGACGGACACGCTCCGTCGCGAAACCCCGTCCCATCCCTGAGGCCCCGTCCCGGCGGGGCCGCGAGAGGAGAACCTCATGTCGCTCGACGTCTCACCGGCCCTCCTCGAACAGGCCGAGCGAGGCGAGGTCGACGAAGCGGAATTTGTCGACTGCGTCCGGACCTCCTTGCCCTACGCATGGGGAATGATCAGCTCCCTGGTGGCCCAGCTGAAGGTGGACGGCGGCCAGTTCGCCGACAACCGGACGCCGCCGCCCGACGAGCAGGCGCGCGGTCAGCTGCTGCGTGCGCTGGCGAGTGATGCGATACGCGGGTCGCTGGAGCGTCACTTCGGTGTGCGGCTGGCCTTCCAGAACTGCCACCGGGTGGCGGTCTTCCCGCTCGACCCGTCGGTGGACGGCAGGCTGGCCCAGTTCACCTCCGTCCGGGGCCAACTGCTGAACCAGTCGCCGGAGCTGCGCGACTGCTGACCGCGGACGCTGCCGCTGCGCACGCGCGAGGAGGCCGTACGGCCCAGGGTGCGCGGGCGGCAGCTTCGGCCGGCCCGGCGTCGGTCACGCAGAGTCGGCACGGCGTGAACGGCGCCCTCCGGTCACCGGCCGGGGACCGGCGCTATCGCGCCAGGCGCCGAGGGCCGAGCGCCGAGGACCGAGGGACCAGCGCCGAGGGACGGACGGGGCCGGCGCGCCCCGACGGCCCGCCCGGGCCACCGCGCCCCGCCCGCACCCCGCACCGCCCCGCTCAGCTCAGCCGCGGCAGCACCTCGGCACCCAGCCGCCGTACGTTCTCCTCCGTGGCGTCCAGATCCCCGGAACCCTCGACGAGCAGCGCGAAGCGCCGGATGCCGGTCCGCTCCGCCGAGGCCGCCAGCCGGTCGGCACACAGCTCCGGCGGCCCGACCGGATGCAGGTCGCAGAGCAGTTCCGTGTACGCCAGCGGGTCGCGCATGGCGCGGTAGCGGCCGTCGACGGTCTCATGGGCCGCCAGCCCGCGCCGCAGCCAGCCCGGCATCGCCTTGGTCAGGACCTCGGCCGCGCCCTGACGGGTGTCGCCGACCTGCACCACGCCGGCCGAGACGTGCTCCGCCGCCGCGACCAGCGCCGGATCCCGCCCGGCCGCCAGCGCGGCCCGGCGCCACAGCGCCACCATCTCCGCCTTGTCCTCGTCGCCGCAGTGCATCCCCAGCAGCATGGGCAGCCCGCGCTCGGCGGCCAGCCGCACCGTCCCGGGCGAGGTGCACGCGAGGACGACGGGCGGCCCGGCCGGCCTCTCCAGCGACTCGGCGGGCCGCGGCACGACGGCGACCTCCCGGAAGGCGTGCCGCTGCCCCGCGGCGCCGACCCGCGCCTCGCTCAGCCAGCGCAGCAGCAGGTCCAGCGACTCGGGGAAGTGCTGCTCGTACGCGGCCAGCCCCGAGCCGAAGACCTCCAGGTCCACCCAGGGACCGCCCCGGCCGACACCGAGGGTGAACCGCCCGCCGGAGGTCAGGTGCAGCAGCGCCGCCTGCTCCCCGAGGGCGACCGGGTGCTGGGTCGGCAGCACACTGACGGACGTGCCGACGCCGATCCGGCGGGTACGGCCCAGCAGCAGGGCGGCCAGCGTCGCCGCCGACGGGCACACCCCGTACGGCACGAAGTGATGTTCCGCCAGCCAGACCGCATCGAGCCCGGCCTCCTCCGCGACCTCGGCGGACCGCACCGCCCGGTGCAGCGCCTCCCCCTGACCCTGACCGGGAAACTGAGCGGCCAGAATGAAAGCCCCAACGCGCATCGCTCTTCTGCCTCCTCGCAGCCGACGCGACATCCCCCTAACAGGCAACAACGGGTGACACGTGCCAAGGGCACGGCCTGGGGCGAAGTTTCCTGATGATCGCAGGATTGTGGCGGGCGCCTACGCCCCATGACGGAGCCGCGTAGGGTGGTGACGGCCCGTGACCCCGCAGATTTCCCGAGGTGCCCAGTGTCTCCGCGTCGAAACCGCCCCCGCGGCGGTGAGAAGCCAGCCGACCACGCGGGCGGGGGCCGCTACGGTCTCGAACGTACCGAGGAGTGGCGCGGCGAGGAGTGGGTCGTACGGCACCTGGGGGGCGGCGGGGCGGCCAAGCACTACCGGTGCCCGGGGTGCGACCAGGAGATCCCGCCGGGGGTGCCGCACGTCGTCGCCTGGCCGCGGGAGGGCGACGTGGACGACCGCAGACACTGGCACAAGGCGTGCTGGAACGCACGGGACCGCCGGAGCGCGCGGCTCCAGCGGTCCCGTAATGCGCCGAGGTACTGAGGGCTCGGTCGGACGCCCCGTCAGACGTCGCGCTGCTGCAGCGCGGCGTACGCGCCGCCGAGGACGACCGCGGTGACGCCCGCGAGGACGAGCAGCGGCTGCCAGCCGGACGGGCCGTCGGGCATGAACGGCTGGTCGTAGATCGCGGCGAGGTTGTTCGGGACCGAGTACTCGATCAGCTTGGTCGCGAACGTGCGCAGGCTGTCCGACCCGATCATGAACACGGCCAGCAGCATGGGCAGCAGGACCAGGCCGGTCATCGCGCTGATCGCACCGGCCGAGTGCCGCAGCAGCGTGCCGACCGCCAGCGACAGCAGGCTCAGCAGGGCCACGAACAGGCCGGAGCCGACCGTGGCCCGCAGCCACTGGTCACCGGTGGGGGCCGGGCCGTTGAGCATTCCGGCGTGCGCCACCGCGACCAGCACGTTGGAGACGGTGGTGATCACGAACGTCAGCGCGAACAGGACGATCGCCTTGGCGGTCAGCACCCGGACCCGGCTGGGGCAGGCCGTGAACGTCGTACGGATCATGCCCGTGCCGTACTCGGAGGCGATCACCAGCACGCCGAGGGGGATGACGCACAGCGTGCCGAGCAGCAGACCGAACCAGGCGAAGCCGAGCACCGGCTCGACCTCCCGGTCCGGACCCGACAGGAACAGCGACATCAGCAGGCCGATACCGACGTTCAGCAGGACCAGCACGCCCAGCGTCCACATCGTGGAGCGCACCGAGCGGATCTTCGTCCACTCGGAGGCGAGGGCGTGGCCGAGGTTCGTCCGGCGCACCGGGATCGGTGAGATGTAGGCCGGGGTCGTGCCGCCGGGACCGGCGCCCTGCCAGGCGGCCGGGATCTGCTGCTGGGGCGGCTGCTGGGGGTGCTGCTGAGGCTGCTGCTGCGGCGGGGGACCGGCCGGCGGCTGCTGTGCCTGGAGCGTCATGGTGCCCGCGTCCCTGGGCGCCCCCTGCGGAGCCTGCGGCGCGCCCTGCGGGGCGGGCGGCTGCTGCGCCTGGAGCATCATCGTCCCGGCTTCCTTACCGGGAGCGCCGGGAGCGCCGGCACCGTGCGTACCGGCCGGAGGCTGCTGTGCCTGGAGCATCATCGTGCCGGCCTCACGGGGCCGACCGCCCTGCGGCTGCGCCGCCTGCGGCGGCAGCGGCGCGTGGCCCGGCTGCTGCGGCGGTGTCGCGGGCTGCTGCGGTTGCTGGTCCGGCTGCGGGCGGGCGGCCGACGGGCGGGGCTCCGGCGCGCCGGCCGGGGGCGTCGGAGCGGCGGCGCCCGGGGCGTCGCTGTCGTGCGGCTCAGGCTGCGGCTGCTGAGGGCTGGTCATCGGGCGTCCTCGGTGTGCGGCTGGGAGATGTCGGCGGGGGCGGCGGGCGGCATCGGCGCCGGGGCGCCGGCCTGCGGGCCCGGCTGCGGCTGTCCGTACGGGTTCGGCTCCCCGTACGGCGCGCCCTGGCCGGCCGGCGGCGGGTAGCCCTGGCCCGGCGCGCCGGCGGGGCCCTGCGCGTACGGGTTCGGCTGCCCCTGCGCCCCGGGGTGCGGCTGTCCCGGGTGGCCGGGCTGCCCGTACGGGCCGGGCTGGGGCGCGCCGGGCGCGTACCCCTGCGGCGGCTGCCCCGGCACACCGGCGCCCTGCGGCGCGTACCCGGGCGTCTGCTGCTGGAGGCCGGCCCGCTGGTCGGTGGTCGAGCGGTAGTCCACCACGCCCTGCGTCAGCTGCATGTACGCCTCCTCCAGGGACGCCTGGTGCGGCGACAGCTCCCACAGGCGGATGCCGGCGTCGTGCGCCAGGTCGCTGATGCGGGGCAGCGGCAGCCCGCTGACGCGCAGCGCGCCGTCCTGTTCCGGCACGACCTGGGCGCCGGCCGTGCCGAGCACCGAGCCGAGCTTCTCGCGCAGCTCCGGCTCGGTGTCCGGCGTACGGACCCGGGCGAAGTCGGCGGAGTTGGCCGAGATGAAGTCCTTGACCGACATGTCGGCCAGCAGCTGGCCGCGGCCGATGACGATCAGGTGCTCGGCGGTCAGCGCCATCTCGCTCATCAGGTGCGAGGAGACGAAGACCGTACGGCCCTCGGCGGCCAGCTGCTTCATCAGGTTGCGGACCCACAGGATGCCTTCGGGGTCCAGGCCGTTGACCGGCTCGTCGAAGAGCAGCACCTGCGGGTCGCCGAGCAGTGCCGCCGCGATGCCCAGGCGCTGGCCCATGCCGAGCGAGAAGCCGTTGGAGCGTTTGCGGGCGACGTCCTGGAGGCCGACCACACCGAGCACCTCGTCGACCCGGCGGGCCGGAATGCCGGAGAGCTGCGCGAGGCAGAGCAGGTGCTGGCGCGCGCTGCGGCCGCCGTGCACCGCCTTGGCGTCGAGCAGGGCGCCGACGTGCCGCGGGGCGTTGGGCACCTGACGGAACGGGATGCCGCCGATGGTGACCCGGCCGCTCGTCGGGGCGTCCAGCCCCAGGATCATGCGCATCGTCGTGGACTTGCCGGAGCCGTTGGGCCCCAGGAAGCCGGTGACGGTGCCCGGCCGCACCTGGAACGACAGGTTGTGCACGGCCGTCTTGGCGCCGTAGCGCTTCGTCAGGCCGACTGCCTCGATCATTCTCCGCCCCTCAGACTGATTCGGGGCAGAGGTGCTCTCGTACCCCCGTAAGGGTTAGGAGGCTATCCGGAGGCTGACGGTTCCCGTCAAAACGGGGGCGGTGGGGCGGCGGTGGCCCACGTCAGGGGCGGTGCGCCGGACCTCATGCGTCGCGTCGTCTCAGCAGTGCGTACCCGCACAGCAGGACGGCCGCCGTCCACGCCACCATGATGGCGAATCCGCCCCACGGCCCGTACGGCACCTCGTTGCCGGCCGGCGGCACCACCTGCATCACCTTCTGGCCGGCCTGGTCGGGGAGGTACCAGCCGATCTTCTCGGTGGCCGGGACGTTGCCCAGGATGCTGGAGATCAGGAAGAAGAACGGCATCAGGATGCCCAGCGCCAGCATGGGGCTGCGCAGCATGGTGGCCACGCCCATCGAGAAGACCGCGATCAGCGTCATGTACAGCCCGCCGCCCACCACGGCCCGCAGCACCCCCGGGTCGCCGAGGGACGCCGCGTGCGTACCGAGCAGCGCCTGCCCGATGAAGAAGGCGAGGAAGGCCGTCACGAAGGAGACGACGAGGGCGAGCAGGGCGGCGACGGTGACCTTGCTGAACAGGAAGGTGCCGCGCTGCGGTACGGCGGCGAGCGAGGTACGGATCATGCCGGTGCTGTACTCGTTGGAGACCACCAGCACCCCGAACACGATCATCGCGAGCTGGCCGAGGCCCATCCCGGCGAAGCTGATGTTCGTGGGGTCGAAGACCTGCCGGTCGCGGGGCGACATGGTGCCGAAGTCGTTGGAGGCGAGCAGGCAGATCAGCGCGCCCAGGACGACCGTGACGACCAGCGCGATGCCCAGCGTCCACACCGTGGACCGCACCGACCGGATCTTGGTCCACTCCGACCGCAGGACCTGGGAGGCCGCCATCGTCAGGACCCCCGCTTCGGGTCGCGCCAGCCGGCACCCCAGCCGCCGCGGGGCGACGCGCCCGGCAGTCCGCCGTCCGCGGGCGGCGGCGCCGCGGGCCGCGGCCCGTCCGTATGCGCGTGGTACTCCACCGACCCGGCGGTCAGCTGCATGAACGCCTCCTCCAGGGACGCCTGCTGCGGGCTCAGTTCGTGCAGGACGATGCGGTGCCGCGCGGCCAGCTCCCCGAGGGCCGCGGCGCTCGCCCCGTCGACCTCCACCGCCTCGCCGGCCGCCACCGTCGCGTACCCGGCGTCCCCGAGCACGTCGAACAGCCGCTCGCGCTCCGGCGACCGCATCCGTACGTACGAGCGGGAGTTCTCCCGGATGAACTCCGCCATCGAGGTGTCCGCCAGCAACCGCCCCTGGCCGATGACGATGAGGTGTTCGGCGGTCAGCGCCATCTCGCTCATCAGGTGCGAGGAGACGAAGACCGTACGGCCCTGGGCCGCCAGACCCTTCATCAGGTTGCGGATCCAGTGGATGCCCTCCGGGTCGAGCCCGTTGACCGGCTCGTCGAACATCAGGATCTCGGGGTCGCCGAGCAGCGCCCCGGCGATGCCCAGCCGCTGCCCCATGCCCAGGGAGAAGCCCTTGGAGCGTTTCCTGGAGACCGCGGTGAGGCCGACGGTGTCCAGCACCTCGTGGACGCGGGCGCGCGGGATGCCGTTGCTCTGCGCCAGGCACAGCAGGTGGTTGACGGCGCTCCGGCCGCCGTGCACGGCTTTGGCGTCCAGCAGGGCGCCGATGTGTCTCAAGGGATCGGACAGCTGCCGGTAGTGCCGGCCGTCGATACGGACCCGTCCCGACGTCGGGTGGTCCAGGTCGAGCATCATCCGCATGGTCGTGGACTTGCCGGCGCCGTTCGGGCCGAGGAAGCCGGTGACGATTCCGGGCCGCACGGTGAAGGTCAGCCCGTCCACGGCGAGCTTGTCGCCGTAACGCTTGGTCAGCCCCTCGATCTCGATCATGTACAGCACGCTAAGCGGGGGCCGGGGGCCCCGCATCTCGGGCGAACCGGGCACCGCCCGCGGGGCGTCGGCCGGACCGTCCGTGCGGATCGTACGTACTGCTGAAAAAAGCATTCCGCCCGCCCGGCCTCCGAAGAGAGACGGGACGGGCGGAGCGCGTCTGCTGCCGTCGGGCGCGGTACCGGCCGTCACGGGTGCGGGTCGCGGGAACCCACCGGCCGCACCGGCGTCACAACGACGAACGGCGCCTCAGCGCGACTGCTGCGCCGGGACGCCGCGGGAGATGGGCTCCTCGTCCGCCGGGGTGCCGGCCGCGGCGACCGCCGCACCGGTCAGCGTGGCGAGCATCTCGCGGACGTTCGTCAGCTGGGCGTTGATCGAGTCCCGGCGGTTGGTCAGCGCCGCCAGCTCCCGCTCGGACTCGCTGCGGATCCGGTCCGCCTTGGCGTTCGCGTCGGCCACGATGTCCTCGGCCTGGCGCTGCGCCGTCTCCACCGTCTGGCGGGCCCGGCGCTCCGCGTCCGTGCGCAGCTTCTCGGCCTCCAGCCGCAGCTGCTCGGCCCGGTGCTCGATCTCCGCCAGCCGCTTCTCGGCCTTGGCCTGACGCGAGGCCAGGTCCCGTTCGGACTGCTCGCGGCGCTTGGCGAGGTTGGTCTCGAAGTCCGCCGCGGCCTGCGCGGCCTTGGCGCGGGTCTCCTCGAAGAGGGAGTCCGCCTCCTCCCGCTTGGACTGCGCGTCCTTCTGCGCCTCGGCGCGCAGCGCGGTCGCCTCGCCCTGCGCCTTCTCGACGATGCGGGCGCCCTCGTCCTCGGCCTTGGCCTTGCGGTCCGTCGCGAACTGCTCGGCGTCGTTGCGGACCTGCTGGGCGGCCGACTCGGCCAGCTCGCGGTGCTGCTCGGCGGCCCGCCGGGCCTCCTCGCGCAGGTCCTTCGCCTCTTCCTCCGCCAGCCGGAGGATCTTCTCCACACGCGCGCCGAGGCCCGCGTAGGACGGTTCGGCGTCATTGACCTGGGCCTGGGCATTCTGCGTCTCGAGGTGCAGCTCCTCGATCCGCTTCTCCAGCGAGGTGATACGGGCCAGGGCGCTGTCGCGGTCGGCGACCAGCTTCGAGATGCGGTCGTCCACCTGACCGCGGTCGTACCCACGCCGCACGAGCTCGAAGCCGTAGGGGGAGGAAGTGTCGCTCATGGGGTTCCTGTCGAAAGAGACCGGTGAGGTGATAAAGGGAATCCTAGGGGCCGCAACGGCGTGTCATCGAGTCATTGCGCGTTTGAAGTGGAGAATGGCCCCTCATTCGGGTGGCTACCCCTCAGACTGCTTGCCACTCGAACGAGTTGCGCCCGCCCCCGCCGCGGCCTTCGCCCCGTCCTTACCACCACCGTTGGCCGGGGCCTCGAAAGATTCCAACGCCTCCAGCACGTCCTGGACACGGGAGATCTCCGCGTTGATGTCCTTCCGGCGCCGCACCAGCACCTCCAGCTCCCGCCGGCCCTCCTCCACGATCCGCTCCGCCTCCGCGCGGGCCTCGGCGCGCAGCCGCTCCGACTCCCGTACGGCCTCGGCCTTCTTCTGCTCGGCCTCCTTGAGCAGCCCCTCCGCCTTCTTCACCGCCGCGATGCGCACCTTGCTGGCCTCGCTGCTGGCGTCCGACACCATCCGCTTGGCCTTCTCCTCGGCCTCCGCCTGCTGCTGCGTGGCCTGCGCGATCAGCTTGTCGACCCGCTCCCCGGCGTTCTTCATCGTCTCCGAGGACTCGCGGCGGGCCCGCTCGTGCAGCTCCTCGACCTCGCTCTCGATACGGGTACGCAGCTCCTCGGCGCGCTCCCTTATCGCGGTGGCGTCCCCGCGGGCCTCGCTCAGCAGGACATCCGCGTCCGTACGGGACTTCTCGACCATCGCGTTGCCCTCGGCGGTGGCCTCGGCGATGATCCGCTCGGCCTCCTTGCGGGCCGCGCCCACCATCCGGTCGGCCTGCTCCTCGGCGGCGGTCGCCGACTTCAGCGCCTCCTCCTGAGCCTTGGCCACCAGCTGGTCGGCCTGCTCGGCGGCGTCCGCGCGGCGCTGCGCGGCATCCTTGCGGGCCGCGTCGACGGTCTGCTCCGACTCCTCCAGCGCCTCGGTGCGCAGCCGGTCGGCCTCCGCCTCCGCGTCCGCCTTGATCCGCTCGGACTCGGCACGCGTACGGGTGGCGTGCTCCTGCGCCGAGGTGACGGTCTCCGCCGCCTCCGCGCGCAGCCGGTCCGCCTCCGCGGTGGCCTCGGCGAGCATCCGGTCGGCCTGCTCGCGGGCGTCCGCCCGGGTACGGTCCGCGTCCCGCTCGGCGCCCGCGACGGTCTCCGCCGCGTCCGCGCGCAGCTTCTCGGCCTCGCTGCCGGCCTCGGACATCAGCTGGTCGGCCTGCTCGGCGGCGTCCGAACGGGTCTTGTTCGCCGCCTCGCGCGCCTCGTCGCCGATCCGCTCCGCCTCCTGGCGCGCGGTCTCCAGCGCCTCGGCGGCCTCGGCCCGCAGCCGCTCCGCCTCGGCGGTCGCCTCCGCGACCAGCTCCGCGGCCCGCTGCTCGCCCTCGGCCCGCAGCCGCTCGGCGGCCTCCCGGCCCTCGCGGACCGTGCGGTCCGCGTCGTCCTGCGCCGAAGAGGTCAGCTCGGTCGCCTCGGTGACGATCCGTTCGGCTTCCGCGCGGGCCTCGGTGAGGAGCCGGTCCACCTGTTCGGCAGCGTCCGAACGCATCCGGTTGGCGTCGTTGCGGGCCTCCGCGCGGGCCCGGTTGGCGTCCTGCTCGGCCGAGGCCAGCGCGTCGGACGCGTCCGTACGCAGCTGCTGCGCCTTGGCGGAGGCGTCCGCCACCATCTTCTCGGCCTGCGCGGTGGCCTCCGCGACCAGGCTGTCGGCCTGCTCGGCGGCGTCCGTACGCGCCTTGCCGGCCGCCTCGCGCGCCTCGTCGAGGGTACTGTCGGCCTCCGCGCGCAGCCGGTCGGCCTCCGCGATGGCCTCGGCGACCGTGCGCTCGGCGAGCGCCTTGGCGGCCTCGGTCTCCTCCTGCGCCTCGCGGCGGGTGCGGGCCGCGTCCTCGGAGGCGCGCTCGCGCTCCGCGTACGCGTCGGCCCGTACCCGGTCGGCCTCCTCCTGCGCCTCGGTGCGCGTACGCTCCGCGGCGTGTTCGGCCGCCGAACGCAGCCCGGCGATCTCCTCCTCGGCCTGCTCGTGCAGCCCGGCGACCGCGTCCCGCACCTGCTGGGCGGTCTGCTCGGCGGCGGCGACCAGCTCGGCGGCGCGCCGGTCCGCCTCCTCGACCAGCCGCTCCGCCTCCTCCTGCGCCTCGGCGACCCGCGTACGGGCCGAGGCCAGCAGCTCCTCGCTCTGCTCGCGCGCGGCGGTGCGCTCCTGGTGGGCCTCCTCGCGGGCCTCGCCGAGCAGCTCCTCGGCCTCCCGGCGGCGGCGGGCCGCCTCCTCCTGGGCGGCGGCCAGCGCCTCGGCGGCCTCGGCACCCGTACGCTCCGCGGCGGCCGCGGCCTCCGCGCGCACCCGGTCCGCGGTCTCCTGGGCCTCGGTCTTCAGGCGCTCCGCCTCGGCGGCGGCGTCACTGCGCAGCCGTACGGCGACGGACTCGCCCTCGGCGCGTGCGGCGGACGCGTCGGTCGCCGCCTCCGTCCGCAGCCGCTCGGCCTCCTCCTCGGCCTGCTGCTGGAGCGTGCGCAGCCGCTCCGCCGACTCCGCCTTGAGCCGGGCGGCCTCCTCCTGCGCCTCCCGGCGCAGCTTCTCGGCCTCGCCCCGGGCGTCGTGCAGCGCCTCCTCGGCCGCGGCGACCTTCTCCGCGGCCTCGGCCTGGAGCCGGTCCAGCTCCTCCTGCACCTCGGTGCGGCGTTCGGCGGCGGCCTCCTCGGCCTCCGTCCGCAGCTGCCGCGCGGCCTCCTCGGCCTCCGACTTCAGCGCGGCGGCGGCCTCCTCGCCCTCGCCGCGCAGCTCCTCGGCCTCCGCCCGGGCGCGCTCCAGGGTCTCCTCGGCCTGCTTGCGCAGCGCCGTGGCCCGCTCGATGGCCTCGGTGCGGACCCGCTCGCTCTCCGCGCTCGCGCCGGAACGTGTCTCCTCGGCGTCGGACTTCGCCTTGGCCAGCAGCTCCTCGGCGGTGGCGGCCGCCTCCTCGATCTGCTGGACCGCCTCGCGGCGCGCCTCGGCCCGGATCCGGTCGCCCTCGTCGACGGCCTCGGCCCGCAGCTGCTCGGCCTCGCCGCGCAGCCGCCGGGCCTCCTCCTGGAGTTCGACGGTCTTGGCGCGGTACTCCTTCGTGTCGTCCTTGGCGGCGCCCTTGAGCTGCTCGGCGGTGTCGTGCGCCTCGCCACGCAGCCGGTCCGCCTCGGCCTCGGCCTCCCGGCGGACCCGCTCGGCCTCCTCGGCGGCGGCCCTGGTGGTGGCCTTGGCGTCCTCCGACGCCTTGGTCAGCACCTCCTCGGCGGTCCGCGCGGCCTTCGCGAGCTGCGCCGCGGAGTCCTCCGCCGCCTTGGAACGGGCGGCCTCCTGCGCCTCGGCGACCAGCCGCTCCGCCTCCGTACGGGCGTCCGCGCGCAGCTGCTCGGCCTCCGCCTTGAGGGCGTCGGCCTCCTTCGTGGCCTCGGCGACCAGCCGGGCGATCTCCGCCTTGGCCGTCCGCAGCCGCTGTTCCTGGTCCGACTCGGCGGCCGACAGCCGCTTGGCGGCGCTCTCCTGCGCCTCGGTGACCAGCTTCTCCGCCTCGGCGCGGGCCTCGCGCAGCGCGCGGTCGGCCTCCTGCATCCGGGCCTCGGCGGTCCGTGTCAGCTCGGCGGCCTGCCGCCGGGCCTCCTCGGACTCCGTGCCGACGCTGGTGCGCAGCTGTTCGGCCTGGTCGGTGGCCTCCTGGGCCTGGCTGGAGGCGGCGTTCAGCAGCCGCTCGGCGTCCGCGCGGGCCCGGCGCAGGATCGCCTCGGCCTCGGTGCGTGCCTGCTCGGCCTCGGTGCCCAGCCGGGCGCGGGTCTGCTCGGCCAGCCGCTGGGCCTCGGCGCGGGCGGCGGCCAGCGCCTGCTCGGCCTCGGCCCGCGACTCGTCCAGCAGCCGGCGCGCCTGCGACTCCGTGCGGGCGCGCAGCTGCTCCGCCCAGGCCACGTTCTCGTTGACGTGCGACTCGACGGTCTGGCGGCGCTCGTTGAGCTCCTCGTCCAGCCGGCGGCGCCGCTCGACCGCCTCGGCGTGCAGGTCGGCCTCCATGCGCGCCTGGCGCTCGGCCTGCTCCTGCAAGAGCCGCTGCGTCTGGGCACGCGCTTCGCGCACCTCGCGCTCGGCGTCGGTACGCAACTGGTCGGCCTGGATCTGGGCGTTGCGCAGCAGCTGCTCGGCCTGGTGGCTGACGTTGTCGTAGGCGGGGCGGGCCGCGATGGTGCGCCGCGCCTCGTGGAGCTTGGCTCGCAACACCTCGACCTGGTACCCGAGGTCGTCGGCGTGCTGGACCGCCTTGTCCCGCTCGGTCTTCAGCCGCTCCATCTCGGCCTCGAACTGCGAGAGGTGGTCGTCAGCCTCGTAGCGGTCGTTGCCCCGCACTGCGCGGTCCCATCCGTCCCCTGGTCATGGTGGCGGCCGGCTCCCATCTGCTCGTCCGCAGCCCGAAATGCCTCGTGCCGGGCGCGTGCTGGAGCTGACCCTTCCGAAGAAATGGTGTCAGATCATCGGCGGAGTGTGGACCGGGCCCCGACCCGGCCCCCGGCCGAAGGTGCACTCTACCGGCCGGGGAGGGAAAGGTCAGTGCTCTGTCGTGGAGGGGGACGTGGAAGCGGGGGCGGCGGTTCCCTCGTGGGGGGCCGCGGTGACCAGTTCGGTCAGTACGCCGTGGCAGTCCTTGGGGTGCAGGAAGGTGATCCGCGAGCCCATGGAACCGGTGCGCGGCTGCTCGTAGAGCACCCGTACGCCCTTGTCCCTGATGGCCTCGGAGTCCCCGTCCACGTCCGCGGTACCGAAGGCGATGTGGTGGACTCCCTCGCCGTTCTTGGCGAGCCACTTGCCCACCGCGGAGTCCGGCCGGGTGGGTTCCAGGAGCTGGAGGTACGAGGCGCCGCCGTCCGACGTATCGTTGATCTTCAGCATGGCCTCGCGGACGCCCTGCTCCTCGTTGACCTCGGTGTGGAACACCTCGAAGCCGTACGTGGCACGGTAGAACTCGACGGTCGTGTCGAGGTTCTCGCAGGCGATCCCGATGTGGTCGATTCGCGTCAGCATGGCTCCAGTGCACCGCTCGCACGCGTGGTTACGCAACGTGCGCGCGATCACACCCGCAGGCCGGTGACCCGGCGCCTACCGCTCAGTACATTGACGGGAACCCTCGTTAACCTCCCTGTACAGGAAGGGCCGCGCTGATGTCGACAGCGAACGGTACGTCCAGCACCACCTCCGTGATCGTCGCGGGCGCCCGTACCCCCATGGGCCGCCTGCTGGGATCCCTGCGCAGCTTCTCCGGCGCCGACCTGGGCGGGGCGGCCATCAAGGCCGCGCTGGACCGGGCGGGCATCGGCGGCGACCAGGTGCAGTACGTGATCATGGGGCAGGTGCTGCAGGCCGGCGCGGGCCAGATCCCCGCCCGCCAGGCCGCCGTCAAGGCCGGCATCCCGATGAGCGTGCCGGCGCTGACCGTCAACAAGGTCTGTCTCTCCGGCCTGGACGCCATCGCGCTGGCCGACCAGCTGATCCGCGCCGGCGAGTTCGACGTGGTGGTCGCCGGCGGCCAGGAGTCCATGACCAACGCGCCCCACCTGCTGCCCAAGTCCCGCGAGGGCTTCAAGTACGGCGCCGTCGAGATGCTCGACTCGATGGCCCACGACGGCCTCACCGACGCGTACGAGAACGTCGCGATGGGCGAGTCGACCGAGAAGCACAACACCCGCCTGGGCATCGGCCGCGCCGAGCAGGACGAGATCGCCGCCCGCTCCCACCAGCGGGCCGCCGCCGCGCAGAAGAACGGCCTGTTCGAGGCCGAGATCACACCGGTGGAGATCCCGCAGCGCAAGGGTGAGCCGGTCGTCTTCAGCAAGGACGAGGGCATCCGGCCGGAGACCACCGCCGAGTCCCTGGGCAAGCTGCGCCCGGCCTTCGCCAAGGACGGCACCATCACCGCCGGCTCGTCCTCCCAGATCTCCGACGGCGCCGCCGCGGTGGTCGTCATGAGCAAGGCCAAGGCCCAGGACCTCGGCCTGGACTGGATCGCCGAGATCGGCCCGCACGGCAACGTGGCGGGCCCGGACAACTCCCTCCAGTCCCAGCCCAGCAACGCGATCCGGCACGCGCTGGGCAAGGCCGGCCTCACCGTCGAGGATCTTGACCTGATCGAGATCAACGAGGCGTTTGCCGCGGTGGCCGTGCAGTCAATGAAGGATCTCGGGGTGTCGCCGGAAAAGGTGAACGTCAACGGCGGAGCGATCGCGCTCGGTCACCCGATCGGCATGTCCGGCGCCCGCATCGTGCTCCACCTCGCGCTGGAACTGCGGCGGCGGGGCGGCGGCGTGGGCGCGGCGGCGCTGTGCGGTGGCGGCGGTCAGGGTGACGCGCTGATCATCCGCGTGCCCGGCAAGTAGCCCGGAGCCGCCGGCGGCGGCCGTCCGCCGGGTACGCGTCCGTGGGAACCGAAGTGGGAGGAGCTGGGCCGTGGTGGACGTCCCTGAGCTGGTGGAACAGGCACGGCAGGGCCGGCCGCGGGCCGTGGCCCGGCTGATCTCGCTGGTCGAGGGGGCGTCCCCGCAGCTGCGCGAGGTGATGGCGGCGCTGGCGCCGCTGGCCGGCGGGGCGTACGTGGTCGGGCTGACCGGATCGCCCGGTGTCGGCAAGTCGACTTCCACTTCGGCGCTGGTCAGCGCGTACCGCCGGGCCGGCAGACGGGTCGGGGTGCTCGCCGTCGACCCGTCCTCCCCGTTCTCCGGCGGAGCCCTGCTCGGCGACCGGGTCCGGATGTCGGACCACGCCTCGGACCCCGGCGTCTACATCCGCTCCATGGCCACCCGCGGCCACCTGGGCGGTCTCGCCTGGGCCGCGCCCCAGGCCATCCGGGTGCTGGACGCGGCGGGCTGCGACGTGATCCTCGTCGAGACGGTCGGCGTCGGGCAGTCCGAGGTCGACATCGCCGGCCAGGCCGACACCACGGTGGTGCTGCTCGCGCCGGGCATGGGGGACGGCATCCAGGCGGCCAAGGCCGGAATCCTGGAGATCGGCGACGTGTACGTCGTCAACAAGGCCGACCGCGACGGCGCCGACGCCACGGCCCGGGAGCTGAACCACATGCTCGGCCTCGGCGAGGCCCGCACTCCCGGCGACTGGCGCCCGCCGATCGTCAAGACGGTCGCCGCGCGGGGCCAGGGCACGGACGAGGTCGTCGAGGCGCTGGAGAAGCACCGCGCCTGGTCGGAGGAGCACGGCGTCCTCGCGGAGCGGCGCCGGGCACGGGCGGCCCGCGAGGTCGAGACGATCGCCGTCACCCGGCTGCGGGAGCGGATCGGTGACCTCCGGGGGGACCGGCGGCTGTCCGTACTGGCGGAGCGGATCGTGGCCGGGGAGCTGGACCCCTACGCGGCGGCGGACGAGCTGGTGGCGGGGGTCACGGGGGAGGAGTGACGGCGGCCGGCCGGTGACGGGCCGAGCCCCGCCGCGGTGCGGCGGGGCCCGTGCGGGGCGGCGGCGGGTCAGTCGTCCTGGCCGTCGTTGTCGTTGTCGTTGTCGTCGTTGTCCTTGTCCTGCGGGGCGACCGTCACCGCGGCCGTCTTCGGGTCGACGTTCAGCTGGTGCTCCTTGCCGTCCTTGGAGACGGTCTCGACCTCCCAGACAGGGGTGGAGCGGTGGTCGTCGTCCAGGTCGACCGAGGTGACCTTGCCGTACGTGGCGGCGGCCTTCTCGGCTGCCTGGGCGGCGTCGACGGTGGTGCCCTTCAGCCCGGCGCGGGCGCGGGCGATGCCGTGGTCGTCGCCTTCGTGTTCGACGTGCTGGTTCAGGACCTTCGCGTTGCCGGCGTCGAGGGTCACCTCGTGCCACGTGCCGTCCTTGCCGAGGACGTCGACCTCCCAGACCAGGCCGGGGCGGTCCTGGTCGAGGTCGATGCCGGTGACGGTGCCGGGGGTGGCCTTCAGGGCCGCGGCGGCGGCCTGCGGGGCGGAGACGGTCGCCGCCCGGGCCTCCCGGGCGTCCTCGTGCACGTCGTCGTCCGGCACGTCGACGCTGGAGCGCGGCGTGGCCGACGCGGACGGCGCGGACGGCGCTGCGGAGTCGCCGCTGAAGGCGACGGCGGTCGCGGTGCCGCCGCCGACGAGGGCGGCCGCGGCCACGGTGGCGATGACGATGTTGCGCTTCATCTCGGTTCGTTCTCCCCGGTAGGTGAGGTGTGCTCGATGACGTGATCCACCGTGGCGCGGGACGGCTGAAGGGAAGCTGAAGTCACCTGAAGGGCTCTTCAGGTGACGGGTGGCATCGTGTGCGTATGCGCCTGTTGATCGTGGAGGACGAGAAGCGGCTGGCCCTGTCGCTGGCCAGGGGACTGATGGCCGAGGGGTACGCGGTCGACGTGGTGCACGACGGCCTGGAGGGGCTGCACCGGGCCGGCGAGGGCGCGTACGACCTGGTGATCCTGGACATCATGCTGCCGGGGATGAACGGCTACCGGGTGTGCGGGGCGCTGCGCGCGGCCGGCAACGAGGTGCCCGTCCTGATGCTGACGGCCAAGGACGGGGAGTACGACGAGGCCGAGGGGCTGGACACCGGGGCGGACGACTACCTGACGAAGCCGTTCTCGTACGTGGTCCTGGTGGCCCGGGTGAAGGCGCTGCTGCGCCGGCGCGGGCGGACGGCGCTGCCCGTGCTGCGGGTGGGGGAGCTGAGCATCGACCAGGGTGCGCGGCGGGTGGAGCGCGCCGGCGCGGACGTGGTGCTGACCGCGAAGGAGTTCGCGGTGCTGGAACAACTGGCCCTGCGCGCGGGCGACGTGGTGTCGAAGGCGGAGATTCTGGAGCATGTGTGGGACTTCGCGTACGAAGGGGACGACAACATCGTCGAGGTGTACATCAGCGCGCTGCGGCGGAAGCTGGGCGCCCGGGTGATCGTGACGGTGCGCGGTGCCGGGTACCGGCTGGTGTCCGGTGCGTAGGGTCCTCGGGAAGGTCCGGGTCCGGGCGGCGCTGGGCGCGACGCTGGTGGTGGCGCTCGCGCTGGTCGCCGCGGGCACGGCGCTGCTGTTGGTGCTGAAGAACAACCTGGTGGGACAGGCCGATCTGCAGGCGGAGAACGCCGCGCGGGAAGTCGCGACGCAGATCGCGACCGGCACGCCGTACGGGAAGCTGGACCTGCCGGACGGGGACGACCGGCCGGTGGTGGTGCTGGCCGAGGACGGGCGGGTGCTGGCGGCGGGCGACGACGTGCGGGCGGTGGACGGCAAGGCCGTCACCGCGCGGCAGGCGCCGGCCGCGCAGCCGCCGGCCGGCTCCGACGACGATGACGACGACCAGGGCATCAAGCCGGGCGAGGTCGAGGACGAGGCGCACCACAGCGGTGGCACGGCGACGGTCGGGCACCGTACTGCGGACTACCGGTTCGCCACCGTCGAGGCCAAGGACACCCAGGGCGGCAAGGCCGTGGTGCGGGCCGGTTCGCCGCTGGCGGCGGAGCGCGCGGCGGTGGGCTCGGTGCGGACCGCGATGCTCATCGGGCTGCCGTGCCTGCTGCTCGTCGTGGCGGCGGTGACCTGGCTGCTGACGCGGCGGGCGCTGCGCCCGGTGGAGGGCATCCGGACGGAGATGGCCGCGATCACGGCAAGCGCTGACCTGTCGCGGCGGGTGCCGGAGCCGGGGTCGCGGGACGAGATCGACCGGCTGGCCCGTACGACCAACGAGACGCTCGGCGCGCTCCAGGCGTCGGTGGAGCGGCAGCGGCGGTTCGTCGCGGACGCCTCGCACGAGCTGCGCAGTCCGATCGCGAGCCTGCGTACGCAGCTGGAGGTGGGCATCGCGCACCCGGAGCTGCTGGACGCGGAGGGCGCGGTGCAGGACGCCGTACGGCTGCAGAACCTGGCGGCGGACCTGTTGCTGCTGGCGCGGCTGGACGCGGGGGAGAGGCCGGCGGACACCCGGATCGACCTGGCGGCGCTGGTGCGCGAGGAGGTCTCGCAGCGGGTGGGGGACCGGATCGCCGTGCAGGTGGGGGAGGTGACGGGTGTGGAGGTCGCCGGGTCGAGGAGCCAGGTGGGGCGGGTGCTGGGCAACCTGCTGGACAACGCGCAGCGGCATGCGGCGGGTGCCGTACGGGCGAGTGTGGTGCGTGAGGGGGCGTGGGCCGTGCTGCGGGTCGAGGACGACGGGCCCGGGGTGCCGCCGGAGGAACGGGAGCGGATCTTCGAGCGGTTCGTACGGCTCGACGACGCCCGCAGCCGCGACGACGGCGGGGCCGGTCTCGGCCTCGCCATCGCCCGCGACGTCGCGCAGCGGCACGGCGGCACGCTGACCGTGCGGGAGGGCTCGGTGTTCGAGCTGCGGCTGCCGGTGGCGTAGCGGTCCGGGGCGGGCCGGGCCGTCGGCGGCCCGGCCGTCAGACCTTGCCGCGCCGGCCCCGCAGGTGCTCGGCCACCGGGGTCAGGGAGGAGCGCAGGGCGTCCAGGTCCTCGGGCCGGAACAGGTCGATGAAGTGCCGCCGTACGGACGCGACGTGGTGCGGCGCGACCCGGCGCATGGTCTCCCAGCCCTCGTCCGTGAGCACCGCGTACAGGCCGCGGCGGTCGGACTCGCAGCTCTCACGGCGCACCAGGCCCGCGTTCTCCATGCGGGTGATCTGGTGGGACAGGCGGCTCTTGGACTGCAGGGTGGCGGCGGCCAGGTCGCTCATGCGCAGCCGCCGGTCCTCGGCCTCGGAGAGGTTGACCAGGATCTCGTAGTCGTTGTTGGTCAGTCCGAACGGCTGCAGGTCGCGCTCCAGCTGGTGCATCAGCAGCCGGCTGACGTCCAGGTGGGTACGCCAGGCTCGCTGCTCCTGCTCGGTCAGCCAGGGAGTGTCGCTGTCGGTCGTCATGAATGAATTCTACCCGTGAAAGTTGAATATCGAATTAGTCATGGCTGTGACATGGCTCAGGCGCTCGGTCGGGCGCTTGCTCAGACGTTCGAGGTCACCGTCCGCAGACTACCGCTCACAGCCCGAAGCGGCGCTGGAGGCCCCCGAGCCCGCCCGGCAGCTGCGGCAGTTGTGAGCCACTTTGGCGAGTTGCCTCACCCCCGCCCGGCACCCCCGCCTCGGCCGCGACCTCCCCCGTCGCCAGCTCGGGCATCAGCTGCTCGGTGGACTGGAGCAGCACCGTGCCCGCCCCGACGAACTCGAACTGGTGCTCCTCGCCGGAGACCCCGCCCAGCCCGGTGTGCGCCCGTACGCCGCCCAGGAATCCGCGCAGGTACTGGTGGTCGTAGTGGTGGCACGGCGAGGGGCAGTCGGCCCAGCCCACCAGGGCCTGCGGGTCCACCCGGATCGGCGGCTCCATGAAGACGACCGGGCCGTTGGAGGCGGCCACGAACTTGCCCGTACCGATGAGCGTCAGGAAGCCCGGGATGATCGACTGCTTCAGCGACAGAGATGGCTGAAAGGCGAGCAGGTTGCCCGAGCGAATGGTCAGGTTGCCGTCTTCCAGGTCGTAGGAATTCACATCGAACGCCCGGTCGGCGAGGAGCATCTTGCCCTGGCCCTCGGCCACCACCCAGTCCGCCGCGTGCAATGGCGAATGGAAACTGTGGGCGACCAGGCGGTCCAGCGCGCCGTGCCCGATGCCCTGGAAGTCGATCCGCCCGTAATAGGCGATCATCTTGCCCTTCTGCAGGAACCACTGGCCGTTCAGGTCCACGCTGAAGGTGTACTCGTTGACGTTGTCGTCCGAGGGGAGCGTGTGGGGGTCGAAAACGACGGGACCGGTCACAGTTTCTCCTCCGACGCCTGTACGTAGACGGTGCCCTGGCCGGACAGCTCCAGCTGGAACGCCTCTCCCGAGCCGCGGCCGACCATGTCGCGCCAGCCCAGCGCCGTGGAGAGCTTGTTGCGGACGTCGCCGCGGTGCGCCACGTACGCCTGCGGGTCGACGTGGACGGGCCGCTGCGGGGTGATGGGCAGCTCGATGACGCCGCCGTGCGCCATCACGGCCACCGTGCCCTGGCCCTTGAGGGTCGTGGTGAACAGGCCCTGGCCGGTCACCTGGCCGCGCACCATGCCCATCACGCCGCCCTGCGACCCCATGAACATCGTGCCCTGCTGGAGCGTGCCGTCGAAGGCGAGCAGCCGGTCCGCCTCGACGTAGAGGGTGTCGCCGGTCAGGTCGACGACGTGCACATGGTGGCCGCCGTGCCCGAACAGGACGGTGCCACTCCCCTCGACGGTCATCAGGGGCGTCGCCTCGTTGGCGATCCGCCGGCCGATCATCGAGCCGATGCCGCCCTGGCCGCCCTGGATGTTCGGGGTGAAACTGACGTCGCCCTGATAGGCGAGCATGGCGCCGCGCTGGCTGAACATCCGCTGACCGGGACCGATCTGCGCGCGCACCATGCGGGAGTTGACGAGGGTGAACGGCATCAGATCTCACCGCCGACGGTGTTGCGCTCGCTGGGCTGTACGTACACCAGGCCCTCGCCCTCGAAGCGGATCTGGAAGGATTCGCCGGAGCCCTCCCCGATGAAGGTGCGGAAGTTCACCCCGGACTGGAAGTGCTGCTTGAGGTCGCCGGTGTGCGCGACGTACGCGCCCGGGTCGACCTGGAGCGGGTACTGCTTGGTCACGCGCAGCACCACCGCGGGCCCGTCGGAGACGATCGCGGCCTGGCCGCTGCCCTCGACGGTGGTGGTGAACAGCCCGTTGCCCTGGGAGGCGCCGCGCAGTCCGGTGAAGGTGGTGCCGGTGCGCAGCGACGCGTCCGTGCACAGCAGGTTGCTGGCTTCCACGTAGAGCTTCTCGCCGTGCAGCTGTACGAGGTTGATCTCGCTCGCGCGGTCGGCGAAATAGCAGGTGCCGTGGCCTTTCACCTCCATGACTTCCATCTGTTCGCCGGTCAGCCGGCGGGTGACCATGCCGCGCAGCCCGTCACCGCCGCCGGTCATCTTCTTGAAGGTCATCTGCCCGTCGTACGCGACCATCGCGCCGTTCTTCGCCTTGACGGCGTCGCCGGTCATGTCGACGGCGAGCACTTTGCTCCCCTGGAGCCGAAACTGAGCCACGGGATCGAAGGTAACCGGCGCACCGACCCCTGAACAGTGATCCTTTGCGGGCCTGCAACAATGGTGACGCCCTTGTGAAATGCCGCACAAGCGCACCGTGCCGCCACCTGCCACCCGAACGAGGTTCCCGTGGACATCAAGACCGCTTCCGCCCTGCGCCGGCTCCGCCTGGCCTCCGTACCCGAAGCCGCCTCCTGGTTGCTCCTGATCGTCTGCACCGTCCTGAAGTACACGACCGACTTCAACGCCGTACCGGTCCTGGGCCCGGTGCACGGTGTGCTGTTCATCCTGTACGTGCTCTTCTGGCTGGACGCCTGGAACCGCACGAAGTGGTCCTTCGGGACCGCCGCCCTCTACTTCGTCCTGTCCATCGTGCCGACCGGCGGCTTCATCGCCGACCGCCGCCTCAAGCGCGAGGCCGAGGCCACCGTGATCGCCGCCCGCGCCCGCCGGGAAGGCGTGGTCAACGCATGATCGTCGCCTTTTCGGTGAGCCCGCTGGGGGTGGGCGAGGACGTCGGGGAGTACGTCGCCGACGCCGTACGGGTGGTCCGCGAGTCCGGACTGCCCAATCGTACGGACGCCATGTTCACGTCCATCGAGGGCGAGTGGGACGAGGTCATGGACGTCGTCAAGCGCGCCGTGGCCGCCGTCGAGGCGCGCGCCGGACGCGTCTCGCTCGTCCTGAAGGCCGACATCAGGCCCGGCGTCACCGACGGCCTGACCTCCAAGGTCGAGACCGTCGAACGCCACCTCGCGGCGGGCCGCGAGGACTGACCGCGGGTCTCGCGCTCAGCCCGGCGGCGCACCGCCCGCGCTGAGCGCGATGCCCAGCGGCGTCCGCTCGTACAGCACCTGGTGACCCTGCCGGCGCGAGGTCAGCAGCCCGGCGTCGCGCAGCACCGACAGCTGCGCCGACACCGACGACGGCGCCAGACCCAGCCGCTGCGCCAGCGCGGTGGTGGACGCCGGCTCGTCCAGCGCGGTGAGCACCGCCGCCCGGTTCACGCCGAGCAGCCGGGCCAGCGCCGGCCCCGTCTCCGGCTCCTGCCACAGCCCGCCGATGCCGCGTGCCGGATAGATGACGGTGGGCTGCCAGTGCGGCTCGTAGGCGCTCACCACGTCGGGCCACACGAAGACGCTCGGCAGCAGCAGCACACCCCGCCCGGCCAGGTCCTGGATCTGCAGGAACCGGGCGCGGGTACGGACCGTGAGGGTGCCGCCGGACCAGGTGATCCGCGGGCTGAGGTCCGCGAACAGCTTCTCCAGCCCGTCGCTCGCCAGCTGCCGCGACCGGTAGGCCACCTCGGCCTCCAGCAGGGCGCGCAGCCGCGGCCAGTCCGGCGCCAGCAGCGCGTGCCAGGCCCGCTCGGTGGCGTCGGCCAGCTCCTGTACGGCGGCGGCCGGGTCCGCCAGCATCGCCCGGCCCCGCGGTGACGCGGCGGCCCCCGGCGTGCAGGCCAGCGACTTGGCCAGCTCGGCGTGGGCGACGGCCGGGTCCGTGGCCCGCATCCGCGCCAGCTCCTCCTCGAAGGGCGCGAGCGAGGACTCCGGCGGCGGGCCCAGGAAGTCCGGGGTGTAGCCGGGCTGCGGGGACGGCATCAGGAACCACAGCGCGGACAGGTCCAGCCCGGCCAGTGCCGCGCGCATCCGCCGCAGCCAGGGCAGGTGGTAGCCGTGCCGTTCGGTCCGTAACAGTGTCCGTACGGCTTCGTGGGTCTCGCACAGCGGCGAGATGGCGAAGCGGATGCGCAGCAGGTCCTGAGCGCCGAAGCGCATGTCCAGCGGCATGGCCGAGGCCCCCCTCTCCTCTTGTCCTCACTCTTCCCCTCCGGTGGCCGGTTCCGTCAGGGATTCGGCCGCTGACGAATGACTGGGGGAGTGCGCGCCCGGCCCGGCACGCTGCCGGTCATGCCGCTCCCCTCCGGGTCCGCCGGCGCCGGATACCGCGCCGTCTTCGCCGTCCCCGAATTCCGCTGCGTCTTCGCCGCGCACCTCCTGTCCTCGCTCGGCGTCGTCGTCTGCGAGATCGCGCTGTCGGTGCTGGTCCACCGGCTCACGGGGTCACCCCTGCTGAGCGCGCTGACGTTCGCCCTCGGCCTGCTCCCGTACGTCGTCGGCGGCACGCTGCTCTCCGCGGTCGCCGACCGCTACCCGGCCCGCCGGGTCCTGGTCGTCTGCGACCTGCTGTGCGCGGGCTGCGCCGCCGCGATGGTGGTCCCGGGCACGCCGGTCGCCGTACTGCTGGCACTGCGCTGCGCGACCGCCGCCGTCGCACCCGTCTTCACCGGGACGCGGGCCGCGACGCTCGGCGACGTCCTGGGGGAGGGCGATCTGTTCGTCCTGGGCCGCTCGCTGATCCGCATCGTCAACCAGGGCGCGCAGCTCGTCGGGTTCGCCGCCGGGGGACTGCTGCTGGCCGCTGTGCCACCCGGAGCGGTCCTCGCCGTCACCGCCGGTACGTTCCTCGGCTCCGCGCTGCTGCTGCGCCTGGGCACCCGCGCCCGGCCCGCGCGCCACACGGCCCGCGGCGCACTGCTGGGCACTTCGCTCTTCGGCACCCGCCTCCTGCTGGCCGACCGTCGCGTCCGGGGCCTCCTCCTGCTGACCTGGCTGCCCCCGACGTTCATCGTCATTCCCGAGGCACTGCTCATCCCGTACGCGGACCTGCTCGGCACCGGCCCGGCGGGCGCGGGCCTGCTGATGTGCGCCATGCCGGTCGGCGCGATCACCGCCGAGACCCTGGCCGGCACCTTCCTCGGCCCCCGGGCCCGCACCCGCCTGACCTTCCCCCTGGGCATCTTCTGCGTCCTGCCCGCCCTCGGCTTCGCCGCCCGGCCGTCGCTCGGCTGGTCCGTGGTCCTGCTCGTCCTGACGGGCACCGGCATCGCGTACAACTTCGGCGTCGACCGCTGGTTCGCCGCCGCCGTCCCCGAAGCCCTCCTGGGCCAGGCGATGACGGTGATGCAAGCGGGCCGCATGACCCTCATGGGCCTCGGCATGGGCTCCGCGGGCGTCGCCGCCGAGTACGCCCCGCTGCGGGTGGTGATGCCGGCCGGCGGGGTGGTGGGGGCGGTGGCGGTGGTGCTGGTGGTGTGGGAGGTACGGCGAACGCGGGGCGGGCGGCCGTGTCGGGAAATGATCCGCCCAGGTACCGAAACCTGAGACGGGGCTGACCACGATATGGCTGGCCGGTAGGGTCGGAGGCGTGCCGAAGCCGCTCAGCCTTGCCTTCGATCCCATTGCCCGTGCCGATGAACTGTGGCAGCGACGATGGGGAGCAGTGCCGTCCATGGCCGCCATCACTTCGGTCATGCGGGCGCACCAGATCCTGCTGTCCGAGGTGGACGCGGTGCTCAAACCGTACGGGCTGACGTTCGCGCGGTACGAGGCGCTGGTGCTGCTGACCTTCTCCAAGGCGGGTGAGCTGCCCATGTCGAAGATCGGTGAGCGGCTGATGGTGCACCCGACCTCGGTGACCAACACCGTCGACCGGCTGGTGAAGTCCGGTCTGGTCGACAAGCGGCCGAACCCCGACGACGGGCGCGGCACGCTGGCGTCCATCACCGAGCAGGGGCGCGAGACCTGTGACAAGGCCACCCGTGACCTGATGGCGATGGACTTCGGGCTGGGTGCCTACAGTGCCGAGGAGTGCGCGGAGATCTTCGAGGTGCTGCGGCCGCTGCGGGTCGCGGCCGGTGATTTCCAGGACGGCTGATCCGTGGTAGGGGCGGCGAAGATCGCCCCGGAACGGGCGGTTACGCTCGGACCATGAAACGCAGCGTGCTGACCCGCTACCGGGTGATGGCCTACGTCACCGCCGTCATGCTCCTCGTCCTGTGTGCCTGCATGGTGGCCAAGTACGGCTTCGATACGGGCAAGGACCTCACGCTGGTGGTCTCCCAGATCCATGGCGTGCTCTACATCATCTACCTCGTCTTCGCCTTCGACCTGGGCTCCAAGGCGAAGTGGAAGTTCGGCAAGCTGCTGTGGGTGCTGCTCTCCGGCACCATCCCGACCGCCGCGTTCTTCGTCGAGCGCAAGGTCGTCCGCGAGGTCGAGCCGCTGGTCCCGGACGGTACGCCGCAGCCCGCCAAGGTCTGAGGCCGCACGGCCGCCGGGCCCGGTCCGGCGGCCCGCCCGTACCGCCGCGTACCGCCCCGCGCGTGCCGTCCGGTGACCGCCGGCGCTCTGCCATCGACAATTACTAGGACGTCCTAGTAAATTTGTGGGTATGGACGCTGACGCGATCGAAGAGGGCCGCCGTCGCTGGCAGGCCCGGTACGACTCCGCCCGTAAGCGGGACGCGGACTTCACCACGCTGTCGGGCGATCCCGTCGAGCCCGTGTACGGCCCCCGCCCCGGCGACACGGTCGACGGCTTCGAGCGCATCGGCTGGCCGGGGGAGTACCCGTTCACCCGCGGCCTGTACCCGACCGGCTACCGCGGCCGTACGTGGACCATCCGCCAGTTCGCGGGCTTCGGCAACGCCGAGCAGACCAACGAGCGCTACAAGATGATCCTGAAGGCGGGCGGCGGCGGCCTCTCCGTGGCGTTCGACATGCCGACGCTGATGGGCCGCGACTCCGACGATCCGCGGTCGCTCGGCGAGGTCGGCCACTGCGGTGTCGCCATCGACTCGGCCGCCGACATGGAGGTCCTGTTCAAGGACATCCCGCTCGGTGACGTGACGACCTCGATGACGATCTCCGGTCCGGCCGTCCCGGTCTTCTGCATGTACCTGGTCGCCGCCGAGCGCCAGGGCGTCGACCCGGCCGTCCTGAACGGCACGCTCCAGACGGACATCTTCAAGGAGTACATCGCCCAGAAGGAGTGGCTCTTCCCGCCCGAGCCGCACCTGCGCCTGATCGGCGACCTGATGGAGCACTGCGCGCGCGGCATCCCCGCGTACAAGCCGCTCTCGGTCTCCGGCTACCACATCCGCGAGGCCGGGGCGACGGCCGCGCAGGAGCTGGCGTACACCCTCGCCGACGGCTTCGGATACGTGGAACTGGGCCTGTCCCGCGGCCTGGACGTGAACACCTTCGCGCCCGGCCTGTCCTTCTTCTTCGACGCCCACCTGGACTTCTTCGAGGAGATCGCGAAGTTCCGGGCCGCCCGCCGTATCTGGGCCCGCTGGATGCGCGACGTGTACGGCGCGACCAGCGAGAAGGCCCAGTGGCTGCGCTTCCACACGCAGACCGCCGGCGTCTCGCTGACCGCCCAGCAGCCGTACAACAACGTCGTCCGTACGGCGGTGGAGGCGCTGGCCGCGGTCCTCGGCGGGACGAACTCCCTGCACACCAACGCGCTGGACGAGACCCTCGCGCTGCCCAGCGAGCAGGCCGCGGAGATCGCGCTGCGCACGCAGCAGGTGCTGATGGAGGAGACCGGCGTCGCCAACGTCGCGGACCCGCTGGGCGGCTCGTGGTTCATCGAGTCGCTGACCGACCGGATCGAGGCCGACGCCGAGAAGATCTTCGAGCAGATCAAGGAGCGCGGGACGCGGGCGGTCCCGGACGGACAACACCCCATCGGACCGATCACCTCCGGCATCCTGCGCGGCATCGAGGACGGCTGGTTCACCGGTGAGATCGCCGAGTCCGCCTTCCGGTACCAGCAGGCGCTGGAGAAGGGCGAGAAGAAGGTCGTCGGCGTCAACTGCCACCACGGCTCGGTCACCGGCGACCTGGAGATCCTGCGGGTCAGCCACGAGGTCGAGCGCGAGCAGGTACGGGTGCTGGGCGACCGCAAGGCGGCCCGCGACGACGCCCGGGTGCGCTCCTCGCTCGACGCGATGCTCGCCGCCGCGCGCGACGGCGGCAACATGATCGAGCCGATGCTGGAGGCCGTACGGGCCGAGGCGACGCTCGGCGAGATCTGCGACGTGCTGCGGGACGAGTGGGGCGTGTACACGGAGCCCGCCGGGTTCTAGGAGGGTTCGCGGAGCCCGCAGGGTTCCAGGAGGGTTCGGAGCCCGCGGGGTTCCGACAGCGGTACGTACCGGGGGCGGGGCCGTGCGCGGTCCCGCCCCCGGCGTCGTTCCGGAACGCTCAGACCACCGCGCCGTTCCCGGCCCCGGCCTTGTCGCGCGGGCGGGCGGCGGGTGCCTCCGGGCCCGGGCGGCGGCTCTCCAGGACGACGGCGGCCGGGGTGGCCGTGAAGACCGTCGAGGCGATGCCGAACAGCACACCCGCCAGCAGCGCGACGGAGAAGTCGGCCAGCGAGTCACCGCCCAGCACGGCGAGGGCGGTGAGGACGAACAGGGCGCCCATGCCGGTGTTCACCGTGCGGGGCACGGTCTGCACGATCGCCCGGTCGGCGAGCCGGGCCAGCCCTTCGGGGCCGCGCGCGGCTCGGTCGCCCTTGGCCCCGCGCCGCAGCTCCCGTACGCGGTCGAAGAGCACCACCGTGTCGTTGACGGAGTACCCGACGACGGTCAGCAGCGCCGCCAGGAAGACGCTGTCCACCGGCTTGCCCAGCCAGGCGAACAGCCCCACCACCAGCACCACGTCCTGCACCATGGCCAGCACCGCCGCCGTCGCGAACGTCCAGCGGAACCGGATGCTCAGATAGACCAGCTGGGCGGCGACCGCGATGCCCAGCGCGATCAGCGCCTTGCCGCGCAGCTCACTGCCCATGCTCGGGCCGATCAGCTCGTCCCGCGCCACCTCGACCGTGCCGCCGGGCGCCTGGAGGGACGTACGGATGCGTTCCTGCTCGGCGTCGGTCAGCCGCTCGGTCCGTACGGCGATGCCACCGTCCCCCGACTCCTGGACGACCGCCCGCGGGAAGCCCGCCCCGGAGACCGCTTCGCGCGCGGTCCCGGCGTCCACCGTACGGCTCGTGCTGTACTCGACGAGCCGGCCGCCGGTGAACTCCACGCCGAACTCCAGGCCGCGTACGCCGATCCCGGTGACGGCGAGCAGCAGCAGGCCCGCGCCGATCCCCAGCCACGTGCGGCGCCTGCGCATCAGCCGCGGTTCACGGCGCGCCAGCCACCGCCGTACCCGTCCCTCGGACGCCATACCGGTGATCGCGGGCCGCCGCCGTACGGGCCCGCGGCGCACCGCCCACCCCGCCAGCACCCGGGTGATGACCAGCGCGGAGACCATCGAGGCCAGCACGCCGATGGACAGCGTGACGCCGAAGCCCTTGACGGGCCCGGTGGCGAAGAAGAACAGCAGGCCGGCGGCGAGCAGGGTGGTGACGTTCGAGTCGACGATCGCGCTCCACGCCTTGCCGAACCCCTCGCGCAGCGGGCGCCGCAGATCGCCGCCGGAGCGGGCCGCGCGGCGCGCGTACTCCTCCCTGGCCCGCTCGAACACCAGCACATTGGCGTCCACCGCCATACCGATCGCGAGGACGAAACCGGCGAGCCCGGGGAGGGTGAGGGTGGCGCCCAGGGCGACGAGCACCGCGTACGAGATCAGCCCGTACGCGGCGAGGGCCACCGTCGCCAGCGCGCCCAGCAGCCGGTAGACCACGACGACGAACGCGCCGGTGCACAGCAGGCCGATGACCGCGGCGGTCGCGCTGGCCTCGATCGCGTCGGCGCCCAGCGTCGGGCCGACGGTGCGCTGTTCGACCACCTCGACGGGCACCGGCAGCGCGCCGCCCTTGACGAGGGCCGCCAGATCCCGGGCCTCGGTGTCGCTGAACCCGCCGGTGATCTGGGCGCTGCCGCCGGCGATGCCGGTCCCGCACGGCACGCTCCGCTGCATGCCGGGGGCGGAGATGACCCGGTCGTCCAGCACGATCGCGACCCGCCGGGCCGGATCGCCGGGCGCCGCGCACGCCGCCTCGCCGGTGACCCGTGCCCAGGCGTCGGCGGCGGCCCCGCGGAACGCCAGGTCGACGGTCCAGCCCCGGCCGCCCTGCGCGTCGAAGACGGCCTCCGCGTCCTTGACGCCCTCGCCGGTCAGCGCGGGCGCACCGAGCCGCAGGACCTGGCCGGGCGCGTCCGGGTCGGCGAGGGTGCGGGTGCGGTCGCCCTTGGGCTTGGCCTCCGGCGTGCCCTTCGGGTCCTGCGTGGTCCCGAGGACAGGGTGGAAGGTGAGCTGCGCGGTACGGCCGATGACTTCGACGGCCTCCTTCGGGTTCTGCACGCCGGGCAGCTCGGCGACGATGCGCTTCTCACCGGAGCGGGACAGCGACGGCTCGGCGACACCGAGCGCGTCGACCCGCTGCCGCAGCACCTCCAAGGCCCGGTCGGTGGCGGCGGAGTCGGCGCGGGTGGTGGGCGAGTCCTTGGTCTCCAGGACGATCTGGGTGCCGCCGCGGAGGTCGAGTCCGAGGCGGGCGGGGGTGGTCAGGGCGAAGAACAGCGACACGGCGACGACGGCGAGCGCGATCAGCGCACGCCAGGGCCGCCGCGACGGAGCGCGGGACGGCATGGGTCTCCCCTTCAGGGATACGGAGGCGGGGCGCCGGCCGGCCGCGCACACCGGGCCGCGGCGGCGCGCGAAGGCGTCACCGGGCGTGCGGGTGCTGCGGGCTGCCGGACGCCGGGGGCGTCAGCTGCTCCGTACGAAGGGCGGGGCGCGCGGGCTGCGCGGGGAGTACCGGGCCCAGGGCGGAGCCCGCTCCTGGCGGGGGCCGACGGTCTGCCCGTACCCGAAGGGGGAGTGGTGCGGTGCCGGGGCCGCGGACGGCAGCGCGCCCGGGAGACCGGGGAAGCGCGGGTGCGGAAGGACCGCGTGGACGTGGGCGGTGGCGCTCTGCCGGGCCACCGGGCGGTCGGGGACGGTGCGGGCGTCGGCCCGGGGAGGGGCGGGCGCGGTGTGTGCCGTGAGCACCTGGGGCGCGGTGCCGGAGGACGGCGGGGAAGCGACGCCGACGGGGCCGGAAGTGGCGGCTGCCGTGACGGCGCTCAGGGGGCCGGAGGCGGCACCCGCCGTTCCGGACGTACCGGCCAGCACCAGCAGGACGGCCCACAGCCCGGCCAGCGCGCGGGGCAGGGCACCCGGCAGCGCACGGCGCGCTCGTCTGCTCACCGCCCACCCTCCCGGTCCGCCCGCTCGGCCCTGTGCCCGGCCGTGATTCCGGCCCAGGGTAGTACGCCGTTCCTGTCCGGACACCCGTACCGCCCCGTCCTACCCCGCCGGGAAGCGCAGGCGGAAGAGCGCCCCGCCGCCCGGCGCCTGGGCGGCCGTCAGTTCGGCGTGGTGCGCGCGGGCGATCTGGCGGGCCATGGCCAGGCCGAGGCCGGAGCCGGGCAGCGCGCGGGCCGCCTCGGCGCGGTAGAAGCGGTCGAAGACGTGCGGCAGGTCCTCGGCCGCGATGCCGGGCCCGTGGTCGCGGACGGTCAGCTCCAGCGCGTCCCCGCTCCTGGTCAGTTCCGTCTCGACCGGGCCGCCGGGCGGTGAGAACTTCGCCGCGTTGTCCAGGAGGTTGGACAGCAGCCGGGACAGCCGCGCCGGTACGCCGGGGACGGTCACCTCCTGCGCCGCCCCGTCGGTCCGCGCGGTGAACGTGATCTCCGGCCAGTGGCCACGCGCCGCCTCCACCGCGTGCTCCAGCAGCGCCGCCGGACGCACCTGCTCCACCAACGGCTGCGGCTCCTCGTCCCGGGCCAATTCGATCAGGTCGTTGACCAGGGTGGTGACCTCGCGCAGCTGGCGGCCCAGGGCGCCGGCGGCGCGGTCGCGCTGGGCGTCGGTCAGCCGGTCGGCGCGGGCCAGCAGTTCGGCGTTGGTGCGCAGCGCGGTCAGCGGGGTGCGCAGCTCGTGGGAGGCGTCCGCGACCAGCCGGCGCTGCGCGGCGACCGACTGCTCCAGCTCGCCGAGCATGGTGTTGAAGCTGGCGGCCAGCCGGGTGACCTCGTCCTCGCGCCCCGCCGGCCCGGCGGGCAGTTCGATGCGGTGCCGGGCGTCGCGGGTGGCGGCGATGCGTTCGGCGGTGGCGGTGAGCCGGGCGACCGGGGCCAGCCCGGTGCGCGAGACCCAGTAGCCGAGGCCGGCGGCCAGCAGGACGCCCGCGCCGCCGACCCCGGCCAGGGCCAGCGAAGCCTTCCGCACGCCGCGCTCCACGAGGTCCGAGCGCAGCGCCACCTGGAGCGCCTCGTCCTTGCCGCGCAGCCGCACGGTGTACATCCGCACCGGATATCCGGCCACGGTCAGCTGCTTGTAGTACGGCGCGCGCCGCCCGGCGGCGACCTCGCGGGTGGCGTCGTCGACCGGCAGCGCGTAGGGACCGCGCGGATCCCTGGACGTGTCGGCGGGGACCGACTGGACGCAGGGCACGGCCTGGTACTGGCAGCCCTTGTCCCCGGCCGACGGGCCGTTCTGGCGGTACTGCTCGGAGTGCTGGGCGGCGGTCTGGACCAGGCGGAATTCGAGTTGCCGGATCATCTGGTGGCGGGTGATGAAGATCGCTGCCACACAGATGCCGACCGCCACCAGCGCCACGGCCGCGGAAGCGGCGACGGCCAGCCGTGTCCGCAGCGGCCGGCGCCGCCGCCAGTGCGCGCCCAGACCGCGCCGCCCGCTCACGCCCGGCCCGCTTTGCCGTTCCGGCCCGTCCCGTCCTCACGGGCCGCCCTGCCTCCCCGGCCGCCGGGGTCCGCCTCGTCCAGGCGGTAACCGACGCCGTGCACGGTGTGCACCAGCCGTGACTCGCCGCCCGCCTCCAGCTTGCGGCGCAGATAACCGACGTACACGGCCAGAGAGTTGGAGTCCGGCCCGAAGTCGCGGCCCCACACCCGCTCCAGGATCACCTCGCGCGGCATCACCTGCCCGGGATGCAGCAGCAGCAGTTCCAGCAGGGCCCACTCCGTACGGCTGAACTCCAGCGGCCGCCCGCCCCGGTGGCCGGTGCGGGTCACCGGGTCGACGACCAGGTCGGCGAAGGACAGCGAGGTGTCGTCGGCGGCGGCGGCCGAGGCGCGGCGCAGCAGCGCCCGGATCCGCGCGACCAGTTCGTCCAGCGCGAACGGTTTGACGAGGTAATCGTCGGCGCCCGCGTCCAGCCCGTCCACCCGCTCGCTGACCGAGTCCAGCGCGGTCAGCACGAGGATCGGCGTACGGTCGTCCAGCGCGCGCAGCCGGCGGCACACCGCCAGGCCGTCCAGCACCGGCATCATCACGTCCAGCACGATCGCGTCCGGCTGCCAGGAAGCGACCTCGGAGAGCGCGGCCAGCCCGTCGGCGGCACCGCGCACCGCGTAGCCCTCCACGCTCAGGCCGTCCTCGACGGCGGCCCGCACCTCCGGTTCGTCGTCGACGACGAGGATCTTCGGCGGGGACGCGGCGGCGGGCGGCTGGGCGGCGCTCCGGGGCGCGGGGTGCGGTGCAGGCGAGGACGGCATGCACACAGGCTGCCAAACCCGCGTCTTAGAACCTTCTTAAGGCGCTTGGCGAGCGTGGCGGCCATGCGCACACCACTCTCAGTCGTCATCGGTGCGGGCGGTACCGGCGGCCACATCTACCCCGGGCTCGCCCTCGCGGACGCCCTGCGCCGGGCCGTGCCCGACGCGGTGGTCTCCTTCGTCGGTACGGAGCGCGGGCTGGAGACGCGGCTCATCCCCCAGGCCGGATACCGCCTGCACACCGTGGACATGATTCCCTTCGACCCGTCGCTCGGCGCCAAGCGCTACCTGCTGCCCGCCGCGCTGCTGAAATCGGGCGCCCAGTGCCGCTCGATCCTGCGTCAGCAGGAAGCCCAGGTCGCGGTCGGCATGGGCGGCTACCCGAGCGCACCGGTCATCGTCGGTGCACGGCTGGCCGGGCTGCCCAGCCTGGTCCACGAGTCCAACGCGGTGCCCGGCCGGGCCAACAAGTTCGCCGCCCGGCTCACCCCGCACATCGCGCTGGCCTTCGACCGCAGCCGCGCGCACCTGGCGGGCGGCGAGCGCGCGGAGACGGTCGGCATGCCGCTGGTCGGACCGCTGGCGAGCCTGGACCGTACGACGCTGCGCGCGCGGGCCCGCCGTGAACTGGGCGTACCGGAAGGCGCCCGGCTGCTGCTCGTCAACGGCGGCAGCCTGGGCGCGGCCCGGCTCACCGAGGCCGCGGTCGGCCTCGCGGCCCGGTACCGGACCCGTACGGACCTGCGGCTGCTGATCAAGACCGGCCCGGCCGCCCTGGAGGAGACCCGGGAGCGGCTGGCGGCGACGGGCGGCGCGGCGGTCGCCGAGGCGGTCCCGTACCTGGACCGGATGGACCTGGCCTACGCCGCCGCCGACCTCGTGGTGTGCCGGGCCGGCTCGGCGACCGTCGCCGAACTGGCCACGATCGGGATGCCGGCCGTCCTGGTCCCGTACCCGCACGCGCCCGGCGACCACCAGACCCACAACGCGCGGGTGCTCTCCGACGCGGGCGCCGCCGTCCTGCTGCCGGACGCCGAGACCACCGCGGAGCGCCTGGCCGCGCTCGTCACGCCGCTGCTCGACGACCCCGACCGGCTGGCGGCCATGGGCCAGGCCGCCGACCCGGGCACCCACGCGCACGCCGCCGACCTGCTGGCCGCCAAGGTCCTGCAGCTGGCCGGCCACCCCGCAGCCCACCCCACCACCTACCTGAGGGAAACCGCATGAGCACCACCGCCCGCACCACCACCGCCCACACCACCGTCGACCACGCCACCATGGAAGCCCGCTGGAAGGGCCGCACCGTCCTGGTCACCGGCGCCGAAGGCTTCATCGGCTCGACGCTGGTCGACCAGCTCGTCGGGTACGGCGCGAAGGTGCGCGCCTTCGTGCACTACAAGCCGTACGCCGATAAGGGCCACCTGGCCCGCTACCTGGGCCCGGACAGCCCGGTCGAGATGCTCGCGGGCGACGTGCGGGACGCCGGCCGGGTGGCGGACGCGGTGGCCGGCTGCGACACCGTCTTCCACCTCGCCGCCCTGATCGGCATCCCGTACAGCTACGACTCGCCCGGCGCCTACGTGCAGACCAACGTCGTGGGCACCGAGAACATCGCCGAGGCGTGCCGCCGGCACTCCGTACGCCGCCTCGTGCACACCTCGACCAGCGAGGTGTACGGCACCGCGCTGACCGCGCCGATCAGCGAGGACCACCCGCTCCAGCCGCAGTCCCCGTACTCCGCCTCGAAGATCGGCGCGGACATGATGGCGCTGTCCCACTGGCACGCCTTCGAGCTGCCGGTCACGGTCGTGCGGCCGTTCAACACCTACGGCCCGCGCCAGTCCGCGCGCGCCGTCATCCCCACCATCCTGGCCCAGCTGCACTCCGGCGCCCGGGAGATCAGGCTGGGCTCGCTCACCCCCACCCGCGACTTCACCTACGTCACCGACACCGCGGCCGGGTTCCTGGCGATGGCCGACTGCGACCGGGCGCTGGGCGAGGTCGTCAACCTCGGTACGGGGCGGGAGATCTCCATCGGCGATCTGGCGCGGTCCCTGATCACCGCCTCCGGGCGGGACGCCGAGGTGGTGGTGGAGGGCTCCCGGCTGCGGCCCGCCGGCAGCGAGGTCCAGCGACTGCTTTCGGACAATTCGCGGGCGCGCGAGTGGGCGGGCTGGACGCCCGAGGTGTCCCTGGAGGAGGGCCTGAAGCGGACGTCGGAGTGGGTCGCCGAGCACGTGCACCTGTTCGCGGCGGACCGGTACCAGGTCTGAGCCGCCGGTGAAGCGGGCCCGCCCGGGCGCTACGCCCCGGGCGGGCCGCTCTCCGTCTCCGCGGGCGCGCTCGACTCCAGGGCCCCACCCGTGCCCGGATCCACGGCGGGCCTCGTGCTCGTCCCCACGGCTGCCGGACCCGTGCCCGTCTCCGTCGCCGCCGGGCCCGTGCCCGTCTCCGCGAGGCCGCCCAGTCCCGCCAGCAGCAGCGTGCTGAACTGCTGCGCCCACCGTTCGTCCACCGGCTCCGCGCTGACCAGCGCCCGGTGCACGACCGCCCCCGCGATCACGTCGAAGATCAGCCCGACCGCCCGCCCGGCGGCTGCCGCGCCCTCCTCCCCGGCCGGGTCCGGCGGCAGCTCCCCGCGCGCCTGGGCCCGCTCGCGCCCGAGGACCACCAGCCGCTTCTGCCGCTCCACCACGGCGGTGCGGATCCGTACCCGCAGCGCCTCGTCGGTGGTGGACTCGGCGACCACGGCCATCAGCGCCGTCTTCGTCTCCGGACGGGCCAGCAGCGAGGCGAACTGCAATACGACCCCCTCGATGTCGGCCTGGAGGCAGCCCCGGTCGGGGAGTTCGAGCTCGTCGAAGAGGACCGCCACGGCGTCCAGGACCAGCTCGTTCTTGTTGGCCCAACGGCGGTAGAGCGTCGTCTTGGCCACCCCGGCGCGGGCGGCCACGTCGCTCATGGTCAGCTTGCCCCAGCCCAGCTCGACCAGCGCGGCGCGGGTGGCGCCGAGGATCGCGCGGTCCGCCTCGGCGCTGCGCGGCCGGCCCGTACGGCTCCGGGAGCCCGCACGGCCCGTGGGGGCGCTGGTGCCGGTGAGGGGGCAGCGGTGCATGAGGGCGACCATACCGGCCGGTAGCCGCCGGTGCGCCGGTCCTCGTGAGGCAGATCACTCGTACGGTTCGCGGAAGGGGTTGCCCGGCCCGGGCGCCGGACAGTTACGCTACGGGTCGTAGCGAAAGGGCGCGCCGCCACGGCCTGCCCCGGACGCGACAGCCACCGGCAGCGGGTGGGGATCCGCAGCCACAGCACAGCCCTGCGCCGGCCCCCGGGCCGGCGGGAACGCGGCACCTCCGCCCTGCGCCGGCACACCGGCAGGCCGCACGGACGGACCCGGCGCCGCGCGTATTTCGCGCACCGTGAATTTTCGGCACCGCTTTTCGCAACGGTCCGCGGAAGGGGGGAGGATAGGCCCATGCAGCCACGCAACATGTCCATGAGTGGAGTCGTCGACCTCGCCGCGGTGAAGGCGGCCGGGGAAGCCAAGCAGAAGGCGGAGCAGGCGCGCGCCGAGGCGGCCCGCACCGGCCGGCCCACGGGCGGCGCCCGTCTGGTGTACGACGTCGACGAGGCGGGGTTCCAGCAGGACATCCTCCAGCGCTCCACCGAGGTACCGGTCGTCATCGACTTCTGGGCCGAGTGGTGCGAGCCGTGCAAGCAGCTCGGCCCGCTGCTGGAGCGGCTGGCGGGGGAGTACGCCGGCAAGTTCGTCCTCGCCAAGATCGATGTCGATGCCAACCAGGCGCTGTTCCAGCAGTTCGGCGTGCAGGGCATCCCGGCCGTCTTCGCGGTCGTCGCGGGCCAGCCGATCCCGCTGTTCCAGGGTGCGGCCCCGGAGGCGCAGATCCGCCAGGTGCTGGACCAGCTCGTGCAGGCCGCCGAGCAGCAGTTCGGGATCGTGGGCGCGCCCGTCGACCCGGCGGACGCCGCGCCCCAGGAGGCCGCCCCCGAGCCGGCCGGCCCGTACGACGCCCTGCTGGAGGCCGCGAACCAGGCGCTGGACGCCGGTGACCTCGACGGCGCCGTCCAGGCGTACAAGAACGTCCTCTCCGACGACCCGGCCAACCCGGAGGCCAAGCTCGGCCTGGCGCAGGCCGAACTGCTCCGCCGGGTGCGCGACCTGGACCCGCAGGAGGTGCGCAAGGCCGCGGCCGAGGCCCCCGGCGACGTGCCGGCCCAGATCAGGGCGGCCGATCTGGACCTGGTCGGCGGCCATGTCGAGGACGCCTTCGGGCGGCTGGTGGACACCGTCCGGCGCACGGCGGGCGAGGACCGCGAGGCCGCGCGGGTGCGGCTGCTGGAGCTCTTCGAGGTCATCGGCGCCGACGACCCGCGGGTGATTTCGGCGCGTACGGCACTGGCGCGGGTGCTCTTCTGACCCCTCGGCGCCCGGTCACCCGCGCCTCCTGAGGCGCGCGGACCCCAGCACGCGGCAGCGGCCACGTTTTACCAAATCTTGGTAATCGTGGCCGCTGTTACTTGGAGTAAGAGGGTGACAGGCATTTGTCGGCGTCTGTCCCGACTTCCCCCGTACTCCGTCACCGACAGCCACAACCCTCGGTGCCCGCCCGATTTCGCGCCGTCGCACCCCGGTTATCTCTCCGTTACTCGCAAGTAACGAACCCCTTGTGCGACAGCCGCCGATGCACCACGATCGGCCACGCTCGGTCCATTCCCGCCGCCCGGCAACCGGTCGGCGCCCGCGGGTCGATGGATCCCCACCGAGTGGCCGGCGGCACCGCCACCGGCCTCGGACAGGGGGGTTCCTGCCCACCCGGCAGGGCCTGTCCGGCAGCGGCCGCGCGCCAGCGTGGCCAGTGGTTGTCGCTCGGGGGTGATCGCCGGTGATTCGGAACGCCGTACGCCTGTACGTCATTTCGATACGGGCGCTCTCCTTCCCGAGGACGTAGCACTTCTCCCATCCCAGGTACGGCCGCCGTCTTCCCAAGACCCGGACCGCAACCGGAGATGTACGTCCGAGAAGGAGGAAAGTCATGGAGTCCCTGGCTCGTGGCGGGACCAGATGGAAGCGGTTCGCCGTTGTCATGGTGCCGAGCGTCGCGGCGACGGCTGCCATCGGAGTCGCCATCGCGCAGGGTGCGCTGGCGGCGTCGTTCAGCGTCTCCGGTCAGCAGTTCAAGGTCACCGCGTCCGAACTGGACGGCGAAGGGTTCGTCCAGTACGGCGCCCTCGACGGCGGTGACAAGGGGCAGCACCCGGTCGCCGTGGTGGGCATGAACTCGGCGAAGATCACCAACCTGTGCCAGTCGGTCGTCGTGCCGGTGCCGGTCTTCGGCGATGTGACGATGCAGCTCAAGGCCGGTGGCAACGGCGGCCCGCGGGTCGAGGCGAAGAAGCTCTACATCGACGCCGACGACCTGCAGACCAACGCGACGTTCACCAACGTCGACATCGGCGTCTCGGTGGACCACACCACCAAGGGCCCGGGGCCGGCGAAGCCCGGCGAGGGCGGCCGGGGGCAGTACCTCCCCAACTCCTTCGCCCAGCAGGCCGACAGCGTGCACTTCGAGAAGGTCAAGCAGCGCGCCTGGGCCACCACGGCCGGCACGTTCAAGCTCAGCGGTCTGCACATGAACGTCAGCCGCGGCAAGAACGAGTGCTACTGACGCACTGAGCGCACGGGTGCGGGGCGCGCGCCGCACGGCGGCACCGTCCGCCGTCCTGCCCGCCCCGTACCCGTACGCCGGTAATCCGGCGCACCGGGCACTCCAGCGCACGTACCACCGATTAGCCAGTCCCGAGGAGCTGTACGACATGAGCGCCGACACGCGACCACGGCTGAACGAGAGCATCGGCCGCAAGCGCATTTCGTTTAGGGAGTGGCGAGGTCAGCGCCCGTTCTGGGGCGGAGTGCTGACGCTGCTGGCCGGATTCCCGATCATGTACATCCCCTACGCGAACCTCACGATCGGCTCCCTGACCGTCCGTATGGCGACGACCGCGGGCGCCGGCTCGCTGATCATCGGCGTGCTGCTGGTCGTGCTCGGCCTGACCATGTGGTTCCAGCCCGCCTCCCGTGTCTTCGCGGGCGTGGCGGCGATCCTGCTGTCCCTGGTCTCCCTGGTCGTCTCCAACTTCGGCGCCTTCACGATCGGCTTCCTGCTGGGGCTGATCGGCGGCGCGCTGGGCGTTTCCTGGGCGCCGGGCAAGCCCGTCGCCCCCGAGGGCGGCACACCGGCCCGGCCCGCGGGCAGCACCCCGGAGGACCTGTCAGGAGCGAGCCCGGTCGACGGGACGAACGGGAGGAACAGTGCCGGGTGAGGACCTGCACGAGACGAACGCGGCCCCCGTCGGCCCGAGAACCGGGCCGCGCCACGCGGCCCCGCGCAAGCCGCTGCTGACCCGGCTGCACGTACCCGCCGGCAAGGCCATCGCCATCGCCGCGATGCCCTCCGCCGTCCTGATGGGCATGGGCCTGACGCCGCAGCTGGCGATGGCCAAGCCGCAGCCGGAGAGCCCGTTCAGGAAGGGCCCGTGCGTCAGCGCACCCGACACGGCGGAACAGCAGGCGAAGGAGAAGGCGGCCAAGGACAAGGCGGCCAAGGACAAGGCTGCCAAGGACAAGGCCGCCAAGGAGAAAGCCGCCAGGGAGAAGGCGGCGGAGGACAAGGCCGGGAAGGACAAGGCCGGGAAGGACGAGGCGGCCGACGGCAGGTCCGGACCGGACAGGACCGGAGGCACGGCCGAGGACAAGGACAGCCCGGCCCCCGGTTCCGCCGCCAAGACCCCCGACCAGGGCAGGACGGCCCCGCAGCCCACCCCGTCCCCGTCCGCGGGCACATCCACCACCCCGTCCCCCGCCGCCTCGCCCACGTCCCAGAACCCCTGGTACGACCCGCTGGGCGTCGGCAAGAAGCTGCACGACGTCTTCCACCCGGGCGGAGACAAGCCCGCCACCCCGGGCACCACGCCGTCCCCGTCCCCGTCCTCCTCCGCACCCGCGGGCAAGGACTCGGGCCGTACGTCCGGCAAGCCCGGCGGCAAGGCCACCGACCCGCTCAAGGACACCGCCGGCAAGCTCGGCGAGGCCGCCGGCGGCACCACCGGCAAGGCCGGGGACGCCCTGGGCGACGCCGAGGACAAGGCGGACGACGCCCTCCCGTCGGCCACGCCCTCCCCTTCGCCCAGCGGCAGCGCCGACCCGGGAGCCCCCGACGCCGACGGCAAGAAGCCGTTCCCCTGCGTCGAGGAGAAGAAGGTCGCCGGCACGGACGAGCAGACCCCGGTCACCGTCCCGAACCAGCCCTGGTACCTGGAGTCCAGCGGGCTGACCCTGCGCGGCCTGGACTACCAGGGCGTCGTCAACCTCACGATGCCGGACGGCCGGACCAAGCAGGCGCTGAAGTTCACCGCCGACAGCATCGACATCGGCGACCTCCACCAGATCGTGGACGGCCCGGCCGGCAAGAAGTACCACGTCCAGGCGGCCGCGGGCTCCACCTCGACGATCCGCGGCGGCAAGGTGACGATGTACACCGAGCGCCTTCAGGGCAATCTCTTCGGCCTGATCCCGATCGTCTTCGACCCGGAGCACCCGCCGCCCCTCAACGTCCCCTTCGCGTACTTCACCAAGGTGAAGATCACCCAGGCGGGGCAGTTCGGCGGCACCCTGACGATTCCGGGGCTGCACCAGTCGATCACGGGCTGAGCCCGGCCCTGGCGTACGACGGTGGGCCGCACCCCTCGGGGTGCGGCCCACCGTCGTGTTCGGGCTCTGCGCGGGGTCAGGCGCGGTCGCCGCCCAGGTGGTGCACCCGGACCATGTTGGTGGTGCCGGGGACGCCGGGGGGCGAACCAGCAGTGATGATCATGGTGTCGCCGTCGTTGTAGCGCTGGAGCTTCAGCAGCTCGGCGTCGACCAGGTCGACCATCTCGTCGGTGTGCTCCACGTGCGGCACGACGAAGGTCTCCACGCCCCAGCTCAGCGCGAGCTGGTTGCGGGTGGCGGCGTCCGTGGTGAAGGCCAGGATCGGCTGGGCCGCGCGGTAGCGCGACAGGCGGCGGGCGGTGTCACCGGACTTGGTGAACGCGACCAGCGCCTTGCCGTTGAGGAAGTCGGCCATCTCGGCGGCCGCGCGGGCCACCGCGCCGCCCTGGGTGCGCGGCTTCTTGCCCGGGACCAGCGGCTGCAGGCCCTTGGACAGCAGCTCCTCCTCGGCCGCCTCGACGATCTTCGACATCGTCTTGACGGTCTCGATCGGGTACTGGCCGACCGAGGACTCCGCGGAGAGCATGACCGCGTCGGCGCCGTCCAGGATCGCGTTGGCGACGTCGGACGCCTCGGCGCGGGTCGGCCGCGAGTTGGTGATCATCGACTCCATCATCTGGGTCGCCACGATCACCGGCTTGGCGTTCCGCCGGCACATCTCCACCAGGCGCTTCTGCACCATCGGGACCTTTTCGAGGGGGTACTCGACGGCCAGGTCACCACGGGCGACCATGACGCCGTCGAAGGCCGCGACGACCTCCTCCATGTTGTTGACCGCCTGCGGCTTCTCCACCTTGGCGATCACCGGGACGCGCCGGCCGACCTCGTCCATGACGCGGTGCACGTCGTTGACGTCCTTGGCGTCCCGCACGAAGGACAGCGCCACCAGGTCGCAGCCCATGTTCAGGGCGAACTTCAGGTCGTCGATGTCCTTCTCGGACAGCGCCGGGACGTTGACCGCCGCGCCGGGCAGGTTGATGCCCTTGTGGTCGGAGATGACGCCGCCCTCGATGACGATGCAGCGCACCCGCGGGCCGTCCACCTCGACGACCTGGAGGGCCACGTTGCCGTCGTTGATCAGCACCGGGTCGCCCTTGGAGACGTCACCGGGCAGGCCCTTGTAGGTCGTGCCGCAGATGGTCTTGTCGCCGGGCACGTCCTCGGTGGTGATGACGAACTCGTCACCGCGCACCAGCTCGACGGGGCCGTCGGCGAAGGTCTCCAGACGGATCTTCGGGCCCTGGAGGTCGGCCAGCACGCCGATGGCGCGGCCGGTCTCCTCGGCGGCCTTGCGGACGCGGTGGTAGCGCTCCTCGTGCTCCGCGTGGGTGCCGTGGCTCATGTTGAATCGGGCCACGTTCATGCCGGCCTCGATCAGCGTCTTCAGCTGGTCGTAGGAGTCGACGGCGGGGCCCAGGGTGCAGACGATTTTGGAACGGCGCATGGGATCGATCCTATCGTTTGTTTCGGAGCGGAATTATTTGGGCTCGGGTGCCCGGAAGCGGGGTACGGGCCGGACGCCGTACGGGTGCCGTCGGCGTCCGGCCACAGGTGCCACCGGTCAGTTGCTGACCAGGGCGTATGTCTGGTTGGCGATCTCCAGCTCCTCGTCGGTGGGGACGACGGCGACCGCGACCCGCGCGTACTCCGGCGATATCAGCCGCGCCTCGTCGGACCGTACGGAGTTCAGATCGGCGTCCACCGCCAGCCCCAGCTCCTCCAGCCCCTTGACCGCTGCCTCGCGCACCGGGGCGGCGTTCTCGCCGACCCCCGCGGTGAACGCCACCGCGTCCACCCGGCCCAGCACCGCGCTGTAGGCCCCGATGTACTTCTTCAGCCGGTGGATGTAGATGTCGAAGGCGAGCGCCGCGCGCCGGTCGCCCTCGTCGATCCGCCGGCGGATCTCCCGCATGTCGTTGTCGCCGCACAGCCCGACCAGCCCGCTCTTCTTGTTGAGCAGCTCGTCGACCTCGTCCGCGTCCATGCCCGCCACCCGCTTGAGGTGGAAGACCACCGCCGGGTCGATGTCACCCGAGCGGGTGCCCATGACCAGGCCCTCCAGCGGCGTCAGGCCCATCGAGGTGTCCACGCAGCGGCCGCCCGCGACCGCCGAGGCGGAGGCGCCGTTGCCCAGGTGCAGCACGATGACGTTGACGTCCTCGGGCGCCTTGCCGAGCAGCTCGGCGGTCTTGCGCGAGACGTACGCGTGCGAGGTGCCGTGGAAGCCGTAGCGGCGGATGCGGTGCGCGTCGGCCGTCTCCACGTCGATGGCGTAGCGCGCCGCGTGCTCCGGCATCGTGGTGTGGAAGGCGGTGTCGAAGACGGCGACCTGCGGCAGGTCGGGACGGAGCGCCTGCGCGGTCCTGATGCCGGTGATGTTCGCCGGGTTGTGCAGCGGCGCGACCGGCACCAGCCGCTCGATCTCCTTGAGCACCGCGTCGTCGATCACGGTCGGCTCGGTGAACTTCAGGCCGCCGTGCACCACCCGGTGCCCGATCGCCGCGAGCTCGGGGGAGTCCAGGCCGAGCCCGTCCGCGGCCAGCTCGTCGGCGACCGCCTTCAGCGCCTCGTCGTGGTCGGCTATCCGGGCCTCGCGCTCCCTCTTGTCGCCGCCGGTCGCCAGCGGGGTGTGGGCCAGACGCGAGGTCTCCTCGCCGATTCGCTCGACCAGGCCCACGGCGAGCCGGGCGCCGTCGCTCATGTCGAGCAGCTGGTACTTCACCGACGAGGAGCCGGAGTTGAGGACGAGGACGCGGGTGGCGTTGGCAGTCATGAAGCAGCTTTCGGTCGGGTGTGGGGGGGGCGGTGGCGGGGGCGTCAGACGTCGGCGGCGGGCGAGCCGCCCGGTGCCGCGCCCTGCGCCTGGATGGCCGTGATGGCCACGGTGTTGACGATGTCCTGGACGAGCGCGCCGCGCGAGAGGTCGTTGACCGGCTTGCGCAGGCCCTGGAGGACCGGGCCGACGGCGACCGCGCCCGCCGAGCGCTGCACGGCCTTGTAGGTGTTGTTGCCGGTGTTCAGGTCGGGGAAGACCAGCACGGTGGCCCGGCCGGCGACCTCGGAGTCCGGCAGCTTGGTCTTGGCCACCGCGGCGTCCACGGCCGCGTCGTACTGGATCGGGCCCTCGACCAGCAGGTCGGGCCGGAGCTGCCGGACGATCTCGGTGGCCTTGCGCACCTTGTCGACGTCGGCGCCGGAGCCGGAGGTGCCGGTGGAGTACGACAGCATCGCGATCCGCGGCTCGACGCCGAACTGCGCGGCGGTGGCCGCCGACTGGATGGCGATGTCCGCCAGCTGCTCGGCGTCCGGGTCCGGGTTGACGGCGCAGTCGCCGTAGACCAGCACGCGGTCGGCCAGGCACATGAAGAACACCGAGGAGACGATCTGCGCGCCCGGCCTCGTCTTGATGATCTCGAAGGCGGGACGGATGGTGGCCGCGGTGGAGTGCACCGCGCCGGAGACCATGCCGTCGGCCAGGCCCTCCTGCACCATCAGGGTGCCGAAGTACGACACGTCCGCGACCACGTCGTACGCCAGCTCGTAGGTGACGCCCTTGTGGGCGCGCAGCTTGGCGTACAGCTCGGCGAAGCGCTCGCGCAGCGGCGAGGTCTGCGGGTCGGTGATCTGCGCGTCCGCCAGGTCGATGGCGAGGTCGGCGGCGCGCTTGCGGATCGCCTTCTCCTCGCCGAGCAGCGTCAGGTCGCACACGTCGCGGCGCAGCAGCACGTCGGCGGCGCGCAGCACCCGCTCCTCGGTGCCCTCGGGCAGCACCACGCGGCGGCGGCCGGAGCGGGAGCGCTCGATCAGCTCGTGCTCGAACATCATCGGCGTGACGCGCACCGAGCGGGCGACGGAGATGCGGTTCGTCAGCTCGGCGGTGTCCACATGCCGCTCGAACAGGCCGAGCGCGGTCTCCGCCTTGCGCGGCGCCGCGGCGTTCAGCTTGCCCTCGACGGCGAACAGCTCGGCCGCGGTCGGGAACGACCCGCCGGAGACCGAGATCACCGGCGTACCAGGGGCGAGCCGGTTGGCCAGCGCCATGATGTCGGCGCCCGGCCGCTCGTCCAGGGTCAGCAGCACGCCCGCTATCGGCGGGGCGCCGGCGCTGTGCGCGGCGAGCGAGCCGATGACCAGGTCGGCGCGGTCGCCGGGGGTCACGACCAGGCAGCCGGGGGTCAGCGCCTTGAGGAAGGTCGGCAGCATGGCGCCGCCGAAGACGAAGTCGCGGGCGTCCCGGGCCAGCCCCGAGTCGTCGCCGAGCAGCACCTCGGCGCCGAGCGCGTGCACGATCTGGCCGACCGTGGGCGCGGAGAGGGCGCCGTCCTCGGGAAGCGCGTAGCAGGGCACCGGCAGGTGGGCGGAGAGCTGCTCGGCGACGGCCGCGCGCTGCTCGGGCGCCACCCGGTTGACGATCAGCGCGACGACGTCGCAGCCCAGCGAGTGGTAGGCGAGGTAGGCGTTACGGGCCTCGGCGCGCACCGACTCGGCCTCCTGGCCCTGGCCGCCGACGACCGGCAGCACCGCGGCGCCGAACTCGTTCGCCAGCCGGGCGTTGAGGTTCAGCTCGGCCGGCAGGCTGGTGGCCGCGTAGTCGGAGCCGAGCACCAGGACGTACTCGTACTCCCTGGCCACCCGGTGGAAGCGCTCGACGAGCTGGGAGACCAGCTCGTCGGTGCCCTGCTCGGCCTGGAGGCGGGCGGCCTCCTCGTAACCGAGGCCGAAGACGGTCTCGGCGGGCTGGGAGAGCCGGTAGCGGGCCCGCAGCAGCTCGAAGAGCCGGTCGGGGCCGTCGTGCACCAGCGGGCGGAAGACGCCCACCCGGTCCACGTGGCGGGTCAGGAGTTCCATGACTCCCAGCTCGACGACCTGGCGGCCGTCGCCGCGGTCGATACCGGTCACGTACACGCTGCGCGTCACGCGTGCTCTCCGATCCATTCCGTCGCTTCGCAAGGTCAAATTTACCGTTATGGTGAGCTTGCCCCTCTTGACAATACCTGCGGCTGTGGTTAAGCCGCCCCTCCAGTTTTACGCATGTGTCAGCGGGCAGCCGCAGGGGTGCCCGACGCTGTGAAGGCAACGCCTGTCGGCCCGTGAAACAATCGGACCGGCTCACAAGAACCAACAGCGAGCACAGGAGACACAGCACCATGCGTATCGGAGTCCTCACCGCGGGCGGCGACTGCCCCGGCCTCAACGCTGTGATCCGTTCGGTGGTGCACCGTGCCCTCACGGGCCACGACGACGAGGTCATCGGTTTCGAGGACGGATTCAAGGGCCTGCTCGACGGGCGGTACCGCAAGCTGGACCTGGACGCCGTCAGCGGCATCCTGGCCCGCGGCGGCACCATCCTCGGCTCCGCCCGCCTGGAGCGCGCCCGGCTGCGCGAGGCGTGCGAGAACGGCAAGGACCTGGCCCGGGAGTACGGCATCGACGTGCTCATTCCCATCGGCGGCGAGGGCACGCTCACCGCGTCCAAGATGCTCGCCGACGCCGGCCTGCCGATCGTCGGTGTGCCCAAGACGATCGACAACGACATCTCCGCCACCGACCGGACCTTCGGCTTCGACACCGCCGTCGGCGTCGCCACCGAGGCCATCGACCGCCTCAAGACGACCGCCGAGTCCCACCAGCGCGTCATGGTCGTCGAGGTCATGGGCCGGCACGCGGGCTGGATCGCGCTGGAGTCCGGCATGGCCGGCGGCGCCCACGGCATCTGCCTGCCGGAGCGCCCCTTCGACGTGAACGACCTGGTCGCCATGGTCGAGGAGCGCTTCGACCGGGGCAAGAAGTTCGCCGTGGTCTGCGTCGCCGAAGGCGCCCACCCCGCCGAGGGCACGATGGACTACGGCCACGGCGAGATCGACCAGTACGGCCACGAGCGCTTCCAGGGCATCGGCACCGCCCTCGCCCGCGAGCTGGAGCACCGCCTCGGCAAGGAGGCCCGCCCGGTCATCCTCGGCCACGTCCAGCGCGGCGGCACGCCCACCGCGTACGACCGCGTGCTCGCCACCCGCTTCGGCTGGCACGCCGTCGAGGCGGCGCACCGCGGCGACTTCGGCCAGATGACCGCCCTGCGCGGCACCGACATCGTGATGAGCCCGCTGGCCGACGCGGTCACCGAGCTCAAGCGGGTGCCGCTGGACCGCATGCAGGAGGCCGAGTCGGTCTTCTAGGCCGGCCCGCTGCCCGAACGGCGCGCGTCCCCCTCCGGGGACGCGCGCCGTTCGCGTTCCGGCACCCGGGCCGTACGGCACCCGGTACCCGTACGGGCCAACGTTCCGGTTAACCGGCCCGTGAAGAGGTACCCGGCGCGCACAAGGAAGGAGGCGTGACCGGGATGAGCGATTTCGTGGATCACCGGACGGCCCGGCCGGACGGCAGGCCGGTCAACGAGCTGGTCACCCAGGCGTCGGAACAGCTGTCCAGCCTGGTGCGCGACGAGATGCGGCTGGCGCAGGCGGAACTCACCCGCAAGGGCAAGCGCTTCGGCGTGGGAGGCGGGCTGCTCGGCGGCGCCGGCACGGTGGCGTTCCTGGCCGCCCAGGCCCTGGTGGCGACCGCGATCATCGCGCTCGGGCTGGTGCTGCCGCTGTGGGCCGCGGGCCTGGTCGTCGTGGGCGCGCTGCTGGTCCTGGCGGCGGTCCTCGCCCTGCTGGGGCGGCAGCGGATCCGCCGGGCCACCCCGCCGGTGCCCGAGGAGGCCGTGCGCAGCGTCCGCCAGGACATCGAGACGATCAAGGAGAGGGCCCGGCGATGACCAGTGACCCCGGCAAGGACGGCGTGGCGGGCCCGGACGAACTGCGGGCCCGTATCGAGCAGACCCGGCAGGAGCTCGGCGACACCGTGGCCGCGCTCGCCGACAAGGCCGACGTGAAGAGCCGCGCGCAGGAGAAGGCGGCCCACCTCAAGGACCGGGCCGCGGTGACCACGGACCGGCTGGCCGGTTCCCCCGCGGTCCGCACGGCCGCCGTCGCGGGCAGCGCGCTGCTGGCCGGCGTGCTGGTGCTGCGCCGCCGCCGCGTCCGGGCGCGCGTACGCCCGTACACGCTGCGTACGAAGAGAAAGATCCAGCGCCCGCTCGTCAAGGCGGGCACCAAGGCCCGGCGGGCCTGCCGGAGCAAAGGACACCACTGATGATCAAACTTCTCTACAAACCCCTGGGAATGGTGTTCGGCGCCCTCGGCGGGGTGCTGGCCGGGGTGCTGTTCAAGCGCCTGTGGAAGCTGGTCGGCGGCCAGGAGGACGCGCCGAGCGCCACGGACGAGGAACGCCGCTGGCGTGAGGTGCTGCCCGCCGCCGCGCTGCAGGGCGCGACGCTCGCGGTGGTCAAGGCGGCCGTGGACCGCAGCGGCGCGGTGGCCGTCCGCAAGGCCACCGGCACCTGGCCCGGCTGAGGACCGGCGGCGTACGGAACCCCGTACGCCGCTGCCGCCCGGCGCCGCCGTGCCGTACGTCCGCACGGCGGCGCCGGGCTGTGTCACGACCCGTACGCCGGGCCGGTGCTCACGGCCGCGGATTGACCCGCTGCCAGCGCGGGCGGGCGTCACCGCCCCGGCGCCCGGCGACGGACGCGCAGCGGGGACACACCCGCTGGACGCGGTCCGCCGCGCCGCCGGACTCGGGGAGGATGTCGGGCCAGCCGATGTGCGGGAACCGCGCCAGCTGTGAGCGGCTGAGCGAGAGGCCGCACACGGTCTGGTTCAGCCCGTGCTCCCAGGCGTGCACCTCGCCCGCCGGCAGCCGCCGCCCGTCCTCGTCGTCCACCCACTGGCCCGATGCCGCGACCGTGTACCGCTTCGCCGCTGCCATGCCCGATCGTTCCTCCTCCCGTGGCGCTCCGCGCGTCAGGCGGGGAGGGCCACCCTGGGGCACCCGCGGCACGGCCCCTCCGGATCACCGGCGGGGCCGTGCCGCGGGGTGACGTCCGTGCGTACACCCGTGCCCCTCAGGAGGCGACGGTATGCCGCTCGTCGGGTACGCAGTGGGTCATGGTCAGCCCGGAGACGTCCCGCGGCGGGTTGTCGCCGAGCCGCGACAGCCGCTCCCGGTCCTCGTCGGTCAGGTCCTGGCTCGCCAGCGGCTCCAGGTGGGCGACGTCCTTCGGGCCGATGCCCAGCCCCTCGCCGACCCGCAGTCCGAGGTCGTTCTCGACCAGCAGGAAGTGCCACACCATCCGCTCCTGGACCGCGCGGTCGGCCTGGGAGATGAGGTCCGTGAGGTTCTTGACCAGGTCGTCGCGCTCCCAGTCCGCCATCAGGCAGTAGCGCTGGCCCGCCTGGAGGTAGTCGTTGGTGCGCGGGATCCGCTTGCGGGTGAGCCGGCCGCGGATCTCCGGCCCCTGCTCGTCGTGGGTCGGGTAGGTGCCCTCCCGCAGGCCCCCGGTGATCGACGGCTCGTAGTTGACCTCCGGGTTCTGCCCGTGCTGGTCCTGCTCGTACGCCATCAGGCCGTCGCGCTGGTTGGTGTGCACCTCGGCGTGCTTGGCGCGGTTGACCGGCAGCTGGAGGTAGTTCGGGCCGACGCGGTAGCGCTGGGTGTCGCTGTAGGAGAAGGTGCGCCCGATGAGCATCTTGTCGTCGGAGAAGTCCAGGCCGTCGACGAGGACGCCGGTGCCGAAGGAGATCTGCTCGTTCTCGGCGAAGTAGTTCGCCGGCATCCGGTCGAGCACCATCCGGCCCACCGGCTTCGGCGGGAAGTCCTGCTCGGGCCAGGTCTTGGTGTCGTCCAGCGGGTCGAAGTCCAGCTCGGGGTGGTCGTGGTCGTCCATCATCTGGACGACCAGCTCCCACTCGGGGTGGTCGCCGCGGGCGACCGCCTCGTACAGGTCCTTGGTCGCGTGCCCCAGCTCCTGCGCCTGGACCGCCGCCGCGTCCTCCTCGGTCATGCTGCGCACGCCCTGCTTGGGCAGCCAGTGGTACTTCACCAGGACGGTGTCACCCGCGTCGTTCACCCATTTGTAGGTGTTGACACCGAAGCCCTGCATGTGCCGGTAATCGGCCGGGATGCCGCGCGGGCTGAACAGGTTGACCAGCATGTGCATCGACTCCGGCGTCTGCGACATGAAGTCGAAGATGCGGGCCGGCTTCTGCTCGTGGGTGACCGGGTCGGGCTTGAGGGCGTGGATGACGTCCGGGAACTTGATGGCGTCCCGGATGAAGAAGACGCCCAGGTTGTTGCCGACCAGGTCCCAGTTGCCGTCCTCGGTGTAGAACTTCACCGCGAAGCCGCGCGGGTCGCGGGCCGCCTCCGAGGAGTCCCGGCCGCCGATCACGGTGGAGAACCGTACGGCCACGTCGGTGCGCTTGCCGGCCTCCTGGAAGAGCTTGGCCCGCGTGTACCGGCCGACGGGCTCGTCGCCCCACTTCCCGTAGCTCTCGAAGTAGCCGTACGCGGTCACGCCGCGCGCGTGCACGACCCGCTCCGGGATGCGCTCCCGGTCGAAGTGGCTGATCTTTTCGAGGAACTGGTAGTTCTCCAGCGTGGCCGGCCCGCGCGCGCCGACCGTCCGCTGGTTCTGGTTGTCGTAGACCGGGTGGCCTTGCCGGTTGGTGAGCACCGGGCGGTCGTCGCCCGGTGCCGGTCCCTGGCTTGCTACGTCTGTCACTGCTCTCGGTTTCCTTAGCACTCGAAGGCGCTCGGGTCCGCGCCGTGGGTGGGGCTCCGGAAGGACAGGGGTACCCGCTGGGGCGGCGGTAGTGCAGACGCTCACCTTTTTGGGGCAGTGCCTCAGCGCTCGGGCGCCGGCTCCGGGTCCGTACGGGGGTGCCGCCGCCGGCGGCGCAGCCGGTCCGGCCACTTACGGGTGTCCCGCGGCTCCACGTACGACTCGTCCCGCGCCGGGTGCCCGTCGGTGATCGCCCGCTGCCGGGCCAGCTCGGCGTCGAACTCCAGGCCCAGCAGGACCGCCAGGTTCGACAGCCACACCCAGATCAGGAAGATGATCACGCCGGCCAGGGTGCCGTACGTCTTGTTGTACGAGCCGAAGTTCGCCACGTAGAGCGCGAAGCCCGCCGACGCGGCCAGCCACACCAGGACGGCCAGGAAGCTGCCGGGGGTCAGCCACCGCAGACCCTGGTCCCGTACGTTGGGCGTGGCGCGGTACAGGATGGTGATCATCAGCACCACGAGCAGGAGGAGGACGGGCCACTTGGCCACCGACCAGACCGCGAGACCGGTGTCCCCGACGCCCAGGCTCCGGCCCGCCTGCCGGGCCAGCGAGCCGGTGAAGACCACGATCACCGCACTGGCGGACAGCAGCACCATCAGCACGACCGTCACGCCGAGCCGCAGCGGCAGAGTCTTCCAGGCGGGCCGCCCCTCCGGCAGGTCGTAGACGGCGTTGGCGGTGCGGATGAAGGCCGCGATGTAGCTGGAGGCCGACCACAGCGCGGCCAGCAGCCCCACGACGGCCAGCACGCTGCCGGTACCGGGGCCGTTCTGCAACTGGCGTACCGCGCCGCGCAGGATCTGCTGCGCCGCGTCCGGCGTGATCGCTTCGAGAGTGCCGAGCACGGCGTCGGTCGCCGACTTCCCGATCACCCCGAGCATCGAGACGAGCACCAGCAGCGCGGGGAAGAGGGAGAGCACACCGTAGTACGTGAGCGCCGCGGCACGGTCGGCGAGCTCGTCGTCCACGAACTCCTTGGCCGTACGCCGCAGTACGTCCCACCACGAGTGGGCGATCAGAGCGGTGGGTTTCTCGGACGAGGATTCGACTGCCATGCGCTGCGAGTTGCCCCTTCGGAGCGGGCGAACCCTCGTCGTCCGGAACGTCCCGTCCCGCACCGCGAAAGCGCCCGCCCCGTCCCTGGGGGAGGAGGGACGGAGCGGGCGGGCGGGGGGGAACCGCCTTCGGGCGGGTCACTGTGCGCCGATGGACTCCAGCATGTTCAGGCGGGCGGCGCGACGGGCCGGCCAGGCGGCGGCGAGGACGCCGACGACCAGGGCGATCGCCAGGAAGATGCCCAGGCGGTCCCACGGCAGGACCATCTCGTACGTGGGCATCGAGGAAGCCACCATCTTGCCGCCGGCCCAGGCGAGGAAGACGCCCACGCCGATGCCGAGCACCGCGCCGAACAGCGAGATGACCACGGATTCGAGGCGGACCATCTGCTTGATGCCGGTGCGGGCGAGGCCGATCGCGCGCAGCATCCCGATCTCCCGGGTGCGTTCGAAGACCGACATGGCCAGGGTGTTGACGACGCCGACCACCGCGATGATCACGGCCATGCCGAGCAGTCCGTAGACCATGTTCAGGACGGTGTCGATGCTGCCGGCGTTCTCCTTGCGCAGGGCGTCCTTGTCCTGAACCTTCAGCAACGGGCTGTCGCCGAGGGCCTTGCGGATGTCCTTCGCCAGTCCGGCGTCGGGGCCGGCCGTGGTCTTGATCAGGACCTTGTCGTCCTTGAAGGGCTTCAGGTGCGGGTCGACCAGCTTGGTGGAGCCCAGCGTCTCGCCCACGACCTGGTTGTCCTCGTAGATACCGACGATCTTCAGCGGCGTCTTCTTCTGGTTCTTCCGCTTCTGCTCGTCACCACGGGCATCGGTGGGGAAGGTGGCCTGGAGGGTGTCGCCCGTCTTCCAGCCCTTCTCCTTCGCCCGGCTCTCGGAGACCGCGATCCCGCCGCTGTCCCGTACGGCCTGCAGGGAGCCGCTCCGGAACGTCAGCTCGGTGACCTTGCCGAGCCGGTCGAGGTCGGTGCCGGTGAGCATGCCGAACGCGCCGTCCGCCGCCACGTCGAAGACGGTCTGGCGCAGCGGCACCGTCGCCTCGACGCCGGGCACGGACGCGGCCCGCTGCGTCAGCTTCGGTTCCAGGCCGCGGAAGTTGGACGTGGTGACCTGGTAGTCCGCGGTCAGACCCTTGGCGGACAGCTCGTCCGCCGCCCGCTGGGTGGAGATGCCGGCGACCGTCATGCCGGTGATCAGCGTGAGACCGATCATCAGGGCCGACGCGGTGGCGGCGGTACGGCGCGGGTTGCGCAGCGCGTTCTCCTTGGCCAGCTTGCCGCTGATGCCGAAGATCCGGGTGGTGACCTTGCCGGCCAGCGTGACCAGCGGCCGGGACAGCAGCGGGGAGAGGATGATGACGCCGGTCAGGGTCAGCGCCGAGCCCGCCATGGCGATCATCAGGTTGCTCTCCTCGGTCTTGGTGAGGGAGGAGACGTACAGCATGATCGCGACACCGATGCCGGTGACGATCGCGCCGATCGTGTTGCGGACGACCAGGCCGCGCAGTGCCGGGGCGGCGTCCACCGTGCTCAGCGCCTCGACCGGGGCGATCTTCGCCGCCTTGCGGGACGGCAGCCAGGCGGCGAGCACGGTCACCAGCACACCCACCCCGAGCGCGGACAGCACCGCGGTCGGGCTGATCACCAGCGGGCCGTCCGGGAAACCGGCGCCGTTGGCGTCGAGCACCGCGCGCATGGTGACCGCGATACCGGTGCCGAGCGCGAAGCCGACGACCGAGGAGACCAGGCCGAGCAGGCCCGCCTCGGCGAGCACCGAGCGCACGACCTGGCGGCGGGAGGCGCCGATCGCCCGCATCAGCGCGATCTCGCGGCTGCGCTGGGAGATGAGCATGGTGAAGGTGTTGGCGATGATGAAGACGCCGACGAACAGGGCGATGCCCGCGAAGACCAGCAGCGTCTTGCTCAGCGCGCTGGTGCTGTGCTCGACCATCTCGGCCTGCTCGGCCGCGAGTTTGCTGCCGCTGGTCGCCTGGGCGCGGCCCTTCGGCAGCAGCTTCTCGACGGCGTCGGTCAGTGCCGCCTCGTCGGTGCCGGGCTTCGAGGACACCACCAGCTCGTCGTACTGGCCGGGGTGCGTGAAGAGCCGCTGCGCGGTGGCGGTGTCGAACAGCGCCAGGCTGCCGCCCGCGGTGACCTTCGGGTCCTCGGAGTGGACGATGCCGACGAGCTTCTTGGTGAGGGCCGGTCCGTCGGTGGCGAAGCGCACCGTGTCACCGACCTTCAGCCCGCCCTTCTCGGCGGTGCCCTCGTCCACCGCGATCTCGCCCGCCGCGCGGGGGCCGTGGCCCTGGACGACCGGGTAGCGGCCGTCCTTGCCGTCCGGGCCCGGCTGGTAATTGGCGGCCACGTTCTGCCATGCCTCGCCGATCGGCTGGTTGTCCTTGTCGGCGATGGTGGCGCGGCCGGTGACGTTGGTGTGGACGGAGGCGACGCCCGGCAGTGCGCGGATGCGGCCGGCCAGCTTGTCGTCGAGGGCGCTGATGCGGCGGCCGTCGGCGTCCTCCGGCTCGGGGCCGCTCTCCGGCGAGCCCGCCTGGACGGAGACGGCCACGTCCTGGAAACTCTTGGCGGAGGCGTTCTTGACGGCCTGGCCGACCGAGTCGCTGAAGACGAGGGTGCCGGAGACGAAGGCGACGCCGAGGAGGACCGCGAGCGCGGTCATCACCAGTCGGGCTTTGTGCGCGAGGACGTTGCGCAGGGCGGTTTTGAACATGGTGGTGGTGTCAGTCCTGGGGTGAGGTGTCGGCGGCGGGCGTCAGCTCGTACGGTTCTTGGCGTCGAACAGCCGCATCCGGTCCAGGACGGCGTCGGCGGTCGGCTCGTACAGTTCCTCGACGATGCGGCCGTCGGCGAGGAAGACCACCCGGTCCGCGTAGGCCGCGGCGACCGGGTCGTGGGTGACCATGACGACGGTCTGGTCCATCGCCCGCACCGACTCACGCAGGAAGCCGAGCACCTCGGCGCCGGAGCGGGAGTCGAGGTTGCCGGTCGGCTCGTCGGCGAAGATGATCTCGGGCTGGGAGGCCAGCGCGCGGGCCACCGCGACGCGCTGCTGCTGGCCGCCGGAGAGCTGGCTGGGGCGGTGCTTGAGGCGTCCGGAGAGCCCGACCGTCGTCACCACGCGGTCCAGCCAGTCCCGGTCGGGCCTGCGGCCCGCGATGTCCATGGGCAGCGTGATGTTCTCCAGCGCGGTCAGCGTCGGCAGCAGGTTGAACGCCTGGAAGATGAAGCCGATCTTGTCGCGGCGCAGCCGGGTCAGGTGCTTGTCGCTCAGCCCCGTCAGCTCGGTGTCCCCGATCCGCGCGGAGCCGGACGATATGGAGTCCAGGCCCGCCATGCAGTGCATCAGCGTGGACTTGCCGGAACCGGACGGACCCATGATGGCGGTGAAGCGGGCCCGGCCGAACTCGACGGACACGTTGTCCAGCGCGACCACACGGGTCTCGCCGGCCCCGTAGACCTTGCTCAGGTCCGTGGCACGGGCGGCGACGGCCGCGGTGGCTCGGGCGGGGGCGGGGAAAGCGGCCGCGTGGGACACGGGTGAACTCCTGGGAAGGGGACGGTCTTGTGGTGCGCTCCCATACTTCGCCGTACCAGGCCCCCGATGCCTCAGCCCGGAGAGGTGAAAGCGGTACCGGCCGGAAGTCCGACCTGGGCGGGGTCCGTCATCCCGTGGACGGACGGACGTCCGACTTATGGCCGACGTGAGCAGGGCGGGCAGGCGGCCGGGCGGCCGGGCCTTCAGCCCGGCTCGGGCCCGAAGTCCGGTTCCGCGGCGGCCGGGCGGCGCAGCTCGTAGAAGCCCGGCACCGAAGCCGTCATCAGGGCACCGTCCCACAGCTGCCCCGCCGCCTCTCCCCGGGGCGCGGGGGAGACCACCGGCCCGAAGAAGGCCACCGGGCCCACCGCGACGACGGGCGTGCCGACGTCCTCACCGACCAGCGCGACAGCGCGCGCGTGCGAGGCGCGGATCACCGCGTCGTACTCCGTGGTCCACGCCGCCGCGGCCACATCGCGCGGCAGCCCCGCGTCCGACAGCGCGCGCTCGATCCCGTCCCACTCGCCCCGGTGGTGCAGCCGCACCCCGAGCGCACGGTAGAAACGGTCCAACGCCCCCTGCCCGTACCGCTGTTCCACCGCGGCACAGGCCCGCACCGGCGCCCGCAGGTACGCGCCCCACTCACCGTCCGGGTCCTCGGGATCGACCTCCCGGCCCTCGTTGAGCACCTGAAGACTCATCAGCCGCAGCCGTACCCGCACCGGGCGGACCAGGGCCACTTCCCGTAACCACTGCGCGGCGATCCAGGTGTACGGGCAGACGGGGTCGCACCAGAAGTCCGCCGTCACCCCGCCCCCGGAAGCCCCCGAGCCCGCCACCCCACCCATCCGAACCCTCCCACCGCCGAGGCCGGACGCGGTCAGCCACCCCCGGCCCGCGCCCAGAACACCTCCAGGATGCCATCGAGAAACACCTGCCCGGCATCGCCCGACGCGTCGGCGCTCCCGCCGCCACCCCAGTTCAGCGAGGCGGCCATCAGCCCCTGATAGTCACCGTGCAGGCCCTGGAGAGCGGCCTGGACACGCGGTTTCGGCAGCGGAACCAGCTTGGCGACCGGCCGTACGTACGCCTGCCACCGGGTGGTCGCGGCGCTGCGCAGCAGCTCGGTGAGCTTGCCCTCCCGGCCGGTCAGCCGGACCAGCGCGCGGCACGGCAGCCGCAGCACCTCGGCCAGTCCGGCCGCCTGCCGGTCGTCGCCGGTCCAGGTGCCGGCCGCCTCCATCCACGCGTACGCGGCGGGCTCCATCCCGATACGCAGGGCCAGGTCGTCCGCCGCCAGGCCGCGCGCGAGCCGGTGTTCGCGCAAGGTACGCGGCGCCGCGAGCAGTTCGCCCGGCGCGCACCACAGGGCACCGGCCAGCGCGGACAGCTCCGCCTCCGAAGGGGACGCCTCGCCGCGCTCCCAGGCGGCCACCGCCGAGGGCCGCACCCGCAGGCCGTACGCCGCCCAGATCCCGTACGCGACGTGCGCGTGCGTCATGCCGAGCGCCGTGCGCAGCCGTCGCGCGGCCGCGGCGTCGAACGCGCCGGTGGGGTGGGTGGTCACCGGCACACGGTAGGGGTGGTGGTGCCCGCGTACCTATGGTGCGGAGGTACAGGACGCGAAGTCGTAGGAAGCTACGGCCGTGCCCGGTACGTCCGGCCCGCCGGGGGTGCCGCGGCGCGAGGACACGTGGTACTCGCGCCACCCCCGTTTGCCACCCCGACGGCGCCGGAGACCACGACTGTGCGCCGCCGCGGAGTTGTCCGAAAGTGCAGCTCGCCAGGGACAAACAAGTCGGACAATGGGAGATCGGGCCGCGGGGGGCGGCCCCGGCGCAGGAAGAAGGTGGCGGGGATCGCAGGGGGAGGGCAGCGGAAGCCCCGGCTGGGACGCCCCGAACGGCCGGTGGATCCGCAGGCCGGGCCGGTGGAGCGGCTGGCCTGGGAACTGCGGCAGCTGCGGGAGCGGGCCGGGACACCGAGCTACCGCACGCTCGCCAAGACGGCGCACTACTCCGCCAGCACCCTGGCGGAGGCGGCCAAGGGTGAACGGCTGGCCACACTGGACGTCGTCCTGGCCTACGCCCAGGCGTGCGGCGGGGAGCGGGCCGAGTGGGAAGCGCGCTGGCGGGCCGCCGCCGGGGCGGGCGACGAGGAACCGGTCACGGCACGGTGCCCGTACCCGGGTCTGGCCGCCTTCGAGGCGGCGAACGCCGCGGAGTACTTCGGCCGCGCGGCCCTCACCAAGGAGTTGTCGGGCCGCGTCGAACAGCACGCCCTCACCGTCGTCTTCGGCGCCTCGGGCAGCGGCAAGTCCTCCCTCCTGCGGGCCGGACTGCTGCCCCACCTCGGCGCGCACTGGCACCCGGTGCTGCTGACCCCTGGAGCCCACCCGCTCGGCGCCCTCACGGAAGCGGTGACCCGCCTGGCGGCGGAACCGGAACGACCGGGCGGCGCGGGCCTGGGGGACGGGAAGGGGGAGGAGGGGGAGGGGGCTGAGGGGGCGGGTACGGGTGGAGAAGTGCGTACGGGTGGAGGAGGTACGGGGGGAGGAGCGCGTACGGGTGAACGGCCCTGCCCGGGGTTCGAAGAGCCCACCACCTCCGAAGCCCCCACCGACCCCCACCCCCACCCCGACGAAGTCCCCACCGCCCTCGGCCTCGCCCTGCGTACCTGGCTCGCCGCGCAGCCCGACACCGCCCGTGCGCTGCTGGTCGTCGACCAGTTCGAGGAGGCCTTCACGCTCTGTGCCGACGAGGCCGAGCGCACCGCCTTCCTCGGCGCGGTGGCCGGGCTGGCCCGTTGCGAGGACCGGCGGGTCCGGGTCGCCGTCGGCATCCGGGCGGACTTCTACGCGCGCTGTTTCGTGCACCCGGAGCTGGTCGCCGTGTTGCGTACGGCCGCCCAGCTGCCCGTCGGGCCGCCGGGGCGCGCCGAGTTGCGGGACATCATCGCCGAGCCCGCCGTCCGGTCCGGCGTCCAGGTGGACGCGGACCTGGTGGAGGCGGTGCTCGCCGAGGCGGCCGGCCAGCCGGGGGCGCTGCCGCTGGTCGGGCACGCGATGCGCGAGGCGTGGCACCGGCGGAGCGGCGAGACCCTGCGGCTGGCCGATTACCGCGCCACCGGCGGGATGCGCGGCGCCGTGGCGCAGACCGCCGAGCGGGTGTACGAGAAGGCCGGGCCCCGGCAGCGGGACGTGATGCGGGCGGTGTTCCTGCGGCTGACCGCGCTCGGCGAGGGCACGGAGGACACCCGGCGCCGGCTGGCCCGCCGCGAACTGGACGGCCTCGCCGACCCGCACGAGATCGACGGGGTGCTGCGCAAGCTGGCCGCGGCCCGGCTGGTCGTGCTGTCCGAGGGCACGGTCGAGGTCGCCCACGAGGCCGTCATCCGGGCCTGGCCCCGGCTGCGGCACTGGCTCGACGAGGACCGGGAGGCGCTGCGGACCCACCGCAGGCTCACCGCCGCCGCCGAGGCGTGGCACGAACTGGGCCGGGACGCGGGCGCCCTGTACCGGGGCGCGCAGCTGGCCGGCGCGCAGGCCTGGGCGCGCGTGCACGGCGCCGCGCTCAACGCCCTGGAACGGGACTTCCTGCGCACCGCCACCGGCGCCGACCGGCGGCGGGGCCGCCGCGCGCGCTGGCTCACCGCGTCACTGGCCACCCTCCTGGTCCTCGCGCTCATCGCGGCGGGCATCGCCTTCGAGCAGCGGGCGGACGCGGAGGCGCAGCGCCGGATCGCGGTCTCCCGCCAGTACGCGGCGGAGGCCGGCGAGCTGCGCCGGGAGCAGCCCCAGGCGGCGGCGCTGACCGCGCTGTACGGCTACCGGCAGGCGGAGACGGTCGAGGCGCGCGGCAGTCTGCTCAGCGCCTATGCCGCGTACCGCGCCAACCAGTTCACCGGCCACACCGGCATCGTGACCGCGGTGGCGCACAGCCCGGACGGCCGGACCCTGGCCACCGGCTCGGTGGACCGCACGGTCAAGCTGTGGGACGTCGCCACCGGCCGGATGCTCGCCACCTTCATCGGCCACGTCGGCCCGGTGTTCGCGCTCGCCTTCAGTCCGGACGGCCGGGTCCTGGCGAGCGCGGGGGACGACGGCAGCGTCCGCCTGTGGGACGTCGCCCAGCTCCACCGGCTCGGTGTGCTGGACGGCCCCTCGGGCCGGGTGCTGTCGCTGTCCTTCTCCCGCGACGGCCGCACCCTGGCGTCGGGCAGTACGGGGGACGCGGTACGGCTGTGGGACGTGCCCTCGCTGCGCCATGTCGCCGACCTCGCCGGGCACACCGACAACGTGACGGCGGTGGCCTTCTCACCGGACGGCAAGGTGCTGGCGTCGGCCGGTGACGACCGTACGGTCCGGCTGTGGGACGCGCGCACCCACCGGCCGCTGGCCACCCTCACCGGCCATCGGCAGTCGGTGTTCGCGCTGGCCTTCAGCCCGGACAGCCGGACCCTGGCCAGCGGGGGCGGTGACCGCACGGTCCTGCTGTGGGACGTCGCCGGGCGCCGCAGAGCGGGCGAGCTGACCGGCACCGCCGACCGGATCACGGCCCTGGCCTGGGCGCCGAACCGCCCGGTGCTCGCCGTCGCGAGCTACGACGGCCTGGTGCGGCTCTGGGACGTCGACGCCCGGCACGCGTGGGACAAGTTCCAGGCGCGCGTGGAGTCGGCGAGCGCGCTGTCGTGGGCGCGGGACGGCTCGGCGCTGGCCGCGCCCTTGAACGACGACACCGGCACGGTGCGGCTGTGGCGCGCCGCGGGCAGCGGGCGGGAGACGCTCGGCGGCCGGCAGAGCGCGATCACCTCGGCCGCGGTGTCCCCGGACGGCCGGATCGTCGCGGCCGCGGGCAGCGATCTGACGCTGTGGTCGGCGGACCGGCCGCGGCCGCTGCGGACGCTCGCCGCGCCGCCCGGGATGATCACCAGCCTGGTGTTCTCGCCGGGCAACGACGTGCTCGCGTCCGTGCACGCCGACCGTACGGTCCGGCTGTGGGACGCGCACACCGGCCGGCTGCTCGGCACGCTGCGCGGGCACACCAACACGGTCCGGCAGGCGGCCTTCTCGCGGGACGGCCGGGTGCTGGCCACGGTCGGCGACGACCGCAACCTGTTCCTGTGGCACGTGGCGAGCCGACGCCGGATCGCCGAGCGCAAGCTGACGGGCGGCGCGTCCACCGTCACCTTCGCGCCGGACGGCAAGACCCTGGCGGTCACCGAGAACGCCGGCAACCGGGGCACCGTCCGGCTGTGGGACGTGGCGGACCTCCGGGAGACCGCCCGCTTCACCGGCCGTACCTACCCGATCTTCGCCGCCGTCTTCGCGCCGGACGGGAAGACCCTGGCCACCTCCGGTACGGACCACGACATCCAGCTGTGGGACGTCCCGAAGCGCCGGCCGTCCGGCACCCTGCGCGGCCACGCCGGCAGCGTCGCCTCGCTGGCGTTCGGTCCGGACGGCCGCACCCTGGCCTCGGGCGGGGACGACGACACCGTACGCCTGTGGGACCTGGCCGGCCGCCGTACGTCGGCCGTGCTCGCCGGGCACACCGGCAGCGTGCTGTCGCTGGCGTTCTGGCCCGACGGCCGGGCCCTGATCAGCGGCAGCGTGGACGGCACGGTCCGCGAGTGGTACGTCAAGGTGGACGAGGCGGCCAAGACGATCTGCACACTGAGCCGCAAGGGCCACTGGGCGCGGACGGCCATGGGCGTGCCCGCCGACTGGTACTGCAGGTGACCCGCGCCCGCGGAAACGGGCGCGGGCGCGGCCTCGGGCTCCCCGTCGTAGCGGCCGGGCCCGGCGCTCAGTACAGCGTCAGGCCGAACGCCTGGAGCGCCGGGACGACCGGCTGGAGGTACGTGGTGCCGCCGGAGGCGCAGTCGCCGCTGCCGCCCATGGCGAGGCCGATCGCGGTGCTGCCGGAGACGGCGGGGCGGCCCGCCGCCGTACCCGGCTCGGAGCAGGCGGAGGTCTGGGCGATGCCGGTCACCGTGCCCTCGGGGTAGGTGACGCTGACGTTCACGGCGCGCACCCGCCCGCAGTGCGTACCCGCCGTGGGCCCGGCCAGGCACACCGACTGGCCCACCGTGGGCCGTGCCGCGCCGGTGATGTCGAGGTGACGGCCACCGCCCAGGTCGACCTCGCCCGGGTGGGACACGGCCGGGTCGGTGTACCGGATCAGCGCGACGTTCTCGCCGGGGAAGTGCACGGCTTCGGTGACGCCGACGTGGACGGTACGGGCCGCGTCGGCGTACCAGTCCCGGGCGCCGCCCACGCACCGCCCCTCCATGAGCGCGTAGTACGTGCCGGCCTTGGTGGCGTTGAAGCCGACGGCGCAGCGGCCGGACGCGCTGTACAGGACGGTGCCGCCACGGACCGCCGTCGCGGCGGCCGTACGGGACGGACCGCTGTCCGGGGCGGCACCGGCCGGCGGCGCGGTGGCCAGGACGGCCGTCGCGACGGCCGCCGTGACGGCGGCCGGTGCGGCCACGCGGCGGAGCGCTGCGGTGGGTCTCGGTCTCACGGTTCCTCCTCCGGGAGGGACGGGTGGAAGCCTGTGCCGTGCCCCGGCCGGCGCTCAGCCCTTCACCGCGCCGCCCAGCGCGAACCCGCCGCCCAGCCGGCGCGAGATCAGCACGTACAGCAGCACGACCGGCGTCGAGTACAGGATCGAGAACGCCGCCAGCTGCCCGAAGGCGATGGCGCCGTAGTTGCCGAAGAAGGTGAAGATGCTGACCGAGGCGGGCAGTTGCTCGGGGGACAGGAGCAGCAGGAACGGGACGAAGAAGTTGCCCCACATGATGGCGAAGGTGTAGATCGTCACGACCGTGACGCCCGGCCCCGTCAGCGGCAGGATCACCCGCCACAGCGTCTGGAACCAGGACGCGCCGTCGGTCCACGCGGCCTCTTCGAGGACGCGCGGGATGCCGTCCATGAAGTTCTTCATCAGCCAGATGGCGAACGGGAGCTGGGAGGCGGCGAGGAACAGCGCCGTGCCGTACACGGTGTCGATCAGGTTGACCTGTACGTACAGCGCGTACACCGGGACCATGATCGCGGTGATCGGCAGACAGGTGGAGAACAGGATGGTCAGCAGGTACGGCCGGCTGAACCGGGAGCGGTAGCGCGACAGCGGATAGGCCGCCAGCGCCGCGCAGGCGACCGTCAGCGCGGTGGCGCTGCCGCACAGCACCAGGCTGTTGCGCATCGGGGTGAAGGTGATCTCGTCCGTCAGGACCGCCGAGAAGTTGTCCAGCGACGGCGAACCGGGCACCCGCACCCGCAGCGTCGCCTCGGTGTCCAGCGAGGAGAGCACCAGCCAGACCAGCGGTACGGCGAAGGCGGCGGCCACGGCGAGCAGCGCCGCGTCGGCGGCGAGGCGGCGCCGGGCGCGGCGGGTCAGCAGGGGCCTTGCGGCCGGGGCACGCACCACGTCACACCTCCTCGCGCAGCAGCCGCAGGTAGACGGCCGAGAAGAGGGCGCCCACCACGAGCAGCAGCAGGGCGACGGCGGTGCCGTACCCGATCAGCGACTTCAGGAACGCCTGGTCGTACATGAACACCGGCAGCGTCTGGCTGCGGCTGCCGGGGCCGCCGCGGGTCATGGCCCAGATCAGCCCGAAGACGGAGAGCGTCTGGAGGGTGTTGAGCATCAGGTTGGTGCCGATGGAGCGGCGGATCATCGGCAGCGTCACATGCCACAGCCGCTGCCGGCCGCTCGCCCCGTCGACCTCGGCGGACTCGGTGACCTCCTGCGGGATCCCGGCGAGCGCGGCCGAGTAGATCAGCATCGAGAAGGCCGTGCCGCGCCAGACGTTGGCGAACGACACGGCCAGGATGGGCAGCGTGAACAGCCAGTTCTGAGCCGGCAGGTGCAGCCAGTCCAGGATCGCGTTGAGCGTGCCGCGCCGCTCGAAGAACGTGTACAGCAGGAAGCCCGCGACGATCTCCGGCAGCACCCAGGCGATCAGCACGACCGCGCCGGTGAGCGTGCGCACGGCCTTGGACGCGCGCCGCATCAGCGCGGCGAGCGCCAGGCCCAGGGTGTTCTGGCCCAGGACCGACGAGATCAGGGTGAAGACCAGCGTCAGGACGACGGCGTTCAGGAAGGCGGGATCACCGAAGGCGTGCCGGAAGTTGTCCAGGCCCACGAAGGAGGTGGACTCCTGGCCGGTCAGCTGCATGTCGGTGAAGGCGATGGAGACGCAGTAGCCGATGGGCCCGGCGAGGAAGAGCAGCAGCAGGAGGGTCGCGGGGGCGAGCGGTGACCAGCGCAGCAGGGCCGTACGGCGGGACCGGGCACCGCGGCCCGCCGTGCCGTATGCGGTGGTCGTGGTGGCGGCGCGGCTCATGGCTTGGCGACGACCTGTCCGTCCACGATGGATTTCAGCTGCTCGTCGTAGTCCGCTGCCGCCTTCTGCGGGCTCGCGTCGCCGGTGGTGACCGCTTCCATGGCCTCGCCGATCGCCGCCGACACCTTGGGGTAGGCGGGCAGGGCCGGACGGTACCGGCTCACCTTCACCAGGTCGGTGAAGAAGCCGATGCCCGGGATGGACTTCAGGTACGCGGGGTCCGCGGCCACGTCCTTGCGTACCGCGATCTGTGCGCCGCGCACGCACCACTCCAGCGCGTTGCGCTGCGACTGGAACGTCTCGATCAGCTTCCAGGCCAGGTCGGGCTGTTGCGACTGCCGCGGTACGGACCAGGTCCAGCCGCCCGCCAGGCTGACCCGGCCGGGTGCCGCGCCGGTCTGGGTGGGGAACGGCGTCCGGCCCAGCACCGACGGCCATTCGGGCCACGGCTTGCCGCCGCCCTTGGGCTGCCACTGCTGGCCCAGCCACGAGCCGTCCAGGTTGATCGCGAGCTTCTCCTCGGGCATCAGCTCGGTGGCGACACGGGTCTGGATGTTGGGGCTGAGCGCGTCGGACACGTCGGGGCCCAGCTTCTCCCCGTACACGGTGCGCAGGAATTCCAGACTGTCCCGGAAGCCCTTGGTGCCGGTGACCCACTTCTTGGCCGCCGGGTCGTAGAGCTGGTCCTGGCCGGTGCCGTACAGCAGCATCTCGAAGCCCTGCATGACGGCCGCCTCGCCCGCGCCCTTGCCGGTGTAGACGTTCAGCGGGATGACGCCGGGGACCTTCCGCTTGACGGTGCGGGCCGCGTCCAGCACCTCGTCCCAGGTCTTCGGCCGCCAGTCCTGCGGCAGCCCCGCCTTCTTGAAGATCCGCTTGTTGAACCACAGGCCGCGGGTGTCCGTGCCGTCCGGTACGCCGTACGTCCTGCCGTCCTGCGCCCGCGCCGCGGCCTTCGCGGCCGGCTCGAACTGCTTCCAGTCCGCCCATGTGGCGAGATAGCTGTCCAGGGGGCGCAGCAGCCCCGCGGTGATGTCGGAGTTGATCAGGAAGGTGTCCTCGTAGACCAGGTCGGGGGCGGTCTTCGGGGAGCGCATCATCTGCTGGATCTTGGCGTAGTAATCGTTCTCGGACGCCTGGATCGGGATCAGCTTGACCTTCTTGCCGGGGTTGGCCTTCTCGAACGCACGGGCCACCGTCTCGACGTAGTCGTCCCGGACCGTCACCTTGTTGTTGGTGTCCTTGATGAACGCGACCTTGAGGGTGTTCCTGTCGCCCCCTGATCCGCCGCCGCACGCGGTGAGCGTGCCTGCGGCCAGCACGGCGGCGGTGAGCAGAGCCATCGGAGCGGTGCGGCGCACGGCATGACCTCCAACTAGCCACGGCAGGCTGCCCGGTGACCGTAAGTCAGGGGTAAGGGGAGGTCAATGCCCCATCCAGCGGTAGCGCAATTCCGGACGGCCCACCTGACCGTACTGCGGGGAGCGTGCCGCGCGGCCCGTGTCGACGAGGTGTTCGAGGTAACGGCGGGCCGTGATGCGGGAGATGCCGATCTCCTCGGCGGCCGCGGTGGCGCTCAGGCCGCCGGGTGCGGCGCGCAGCGCGTCGGTCACCACGCGCAGGGTCGCCGGGGTCAGGCCCTTGGGCAGCGCCGCGGGCTGCGGCGAGCGCAGCGCCGCGATCGCCCGGTCCACCTCGTCCTGCCCGCTGGCCTCACCGGCGGCCGCGCGGAACGCCGCGTACCGCAGCAGCCGGTCGCGCAGCGTGGCGAACGTGAACGGCTTCAGCACGTACTGCACGACCCCGAGCGAGACACCCTCCCGGACGACGGCCAGATCGCGCGCGGAGGTGACGGCGATGACGTCGGCGGCGTGCCCGGCCGCCCGCAGCGACCGGACGAACGCCAGGCCGTGCCCGTCCGGCAGGACCAGGTCGAGCAGGATCAGGTCGACGCCGTGCTGGTCCAGGTGCCGCCTGGCCCCGGCGACGGAACGCACCGTGCCCGACACGGTGAAGCCGGGCACCCGCCCCACGTACAGGGCGTGCGCGTCCGCCGCCACGGGGTCGTCCTCGACGACGAGCACCCGCAGCGGCGCCGCCGTGCTCTGCGGACCTGACGCGTTCATCCGGCCCCGCCCGCTCCGGTCCCGGCCCCGGCCCGCAGCGGCAGCCGCACCGTGAACTCGGCGCCGCCCTCGGGCGCCTCGCCCACCCGCACGGTCCCGCCGTGCCGCCGTACGGCCTGCCGTACGAGCGCCAGCCCGAGCCCGCGGCCCGCGCCGCCCTTCGTGGTCCAGCCCCACCGGAACACGTCCTCGGCGTCCGCGACGCCCCGTACGCCGCTGCCGCTGTCGGCCACCCGCAGCAGCAGTTCCCCGCCGTCGGCCAGCGCGGTGACCCGCACCCGGGCGCCTTCGGGGGCCGCCTCGATCGCGTTGTCCAGGAGGTTGCCGAGGACGGTGACCAGGTCGCGCGGCGGCAGGGAGGCGGGCAGCACGCCGTCGTCGATCCGGCTGTCGGCGGTCAGTTCCAGCTCGACGCCGTGTTCGTTGGCCTGGGCGGCCTTGCCGAGGAGCAGGGCGGCCAGGACGGGTTCGGCGACCGCGCCGACGACCTGGTCGGTGAGGGCCTGGGCCAGCTCCAGTTCGGCGGTGGCGAACTCCACGGCCTCGTCCGTCCGGCCCAGCTCGACGAGGGAGACGACGGTGTGCAGCCGGTTGGCGGCCTCGTGCGCCTGCGAGCGCAGCGCCCGGGTGATGCCGCGTACGGAGTCCAGTTCGCCGGAGAGCGCCTGGAGTTCGGTGTGGTCGCGCAGCGTGACGACGGTGCCGCGCCGTTCGCCGCCGGAGACCGGCGAGGTGTTGACGACCAGCACCCGGTCGTCGGTGAGGTGGAGTTCGTCCGTGTGGGGGGCGGGGGAGAGGAGGGTGTCGGTGAGCGGCGCGGGCAGGCCGAGTCCGGTGACGGGCCGCCCGACGGGATCCCCGCGCAGTCCGAGCAGTTCCCGGGCCCCGTCGTTCAGGAGCGCCACCCGCCGCTCCCCGTCGAGCATCAGCAGCCCCTCGCGCACCGCGTGCAGCGCGGCCTCGTGGTAGTCGTGCAGGCGGCTGAGCTCGGCGGCGTTCATGCCGTGGGTGTGCCGGCGCAGGCGCGCGTTGACCAGGTACGTACCGAGTCCGCCCAGGGCCAGTACCCCGGCCGCGACGGCGGCGAGCGTCATGACCTCCCGCCGCAGCCCGTCGCTGATCGTCTCGACGGTGATGCCGGAGCTGACCAGGGCGACGATGCGGCCGCCGTCCCGCTGGTCGCGTACCGGCGCGATGACCCGTACGGACGGGCCGAGCCTGCCCCGGTGCGTCTCGGTGTGGGTCCGGCCGGCCCGGGCCTCCGCGGTGCGGCCGAGGTAGGTACGGCCGATGGCGGACGGCTCGGGGTGCGTCCACCGCTTGCCTGCCGTGTCCATGACCACAATGAAGTCGACCCCGGCGTCCCGCCGCAGCCGCTCGGTGTACGGCTGGAGCTCGGCGGTGGGGTCGGCCGAGCGCACCGCCCGCGCCACCGCCGGCGCGTCGGCGACCGCGGCGGTCACCGCCGTCGTCTGCCGCCGCGCGGTCTCCTCGGCCTGCCGCCCGGCGCTGACGTACGCGAAGACGGCGTATCCCGCCACCACCACGCCCACCAGCACCACCTGCACGGCGAACAGCTGCCCGGCCAGACTGCGCGGCCACCGGACGCGCGGGCGGCGCGCGCCCGTCGCACCAGGTGCTGGGCGCGCGCTGCGCGGCGGATCCCCCGTCGGGAACGTGGCATGGGCGACAGTCTGCCCGTTCCTTGACGCGTGAACGAAATGCACGCAAGGGTGACGGGCGCCACAACGGCGTGCATAGTCACCGGGACTGTTCTGCGTACGGGCCGCGTACCGGCACGACACGGGCCGGATACGGGTTGCAGAGCCGCAGACCGGCGCAGGACCGAGGACCGAGGAGTCAGCCGTGGCCGCACAGACCCCACCGCCCGGGGGGACGATCGAGGAGACCGCACCGCGACAGAAGCGGGACCGGACGCACTACCTCTACATCGCCGTGATCGTCGCCGTGCTCGCCGGCATCGCCGTGGGCTTCGCCGCCCCCGGCTTCGCCGTCGGGCTGAAGCCGCTGGGCACCGGCTTCGTGAACCTGATCAAGATGATGATCTCCCCGGTCATCTTCTGCACGATCGTGCTGGGCGTCGGCTCGGTCCGCAAGGCCGCCAAGGTCGGCGCGGTCGGCGGCCTGGCGCTGGGCTACTTCATGGTCATGTCCACGGTCGCGCTGGGCATCGGCCTGGTGGTGGGCAACATCCTGGAGCCGGGCTCCGGCCTGCACCTGACCGAGTCGCTGCGGCACGCGGGACAGGCCCAGACCAAGGGCGGCGCCGAGTCCACCACGGACTTCCTGCTGGGCATCATCCCGGACACCCTGGTCTCCGCGCTGACCCACGGCGAGGTGCTCCAGACCCTCCTGGTGGCGCTGCTCGTGGGCTTCGGCCTCCAGGCGATGGGCGCCTCCGGCGAGCCCGTGCTGCGCGGCATCGGGCACCTCCAGCGGCTGGTCTTCCGCGTCCTGTCCATGATCATGTGGGCCGCGCCGGTGGGTGCGTTCGGCGCGATGGCCGCGGTGGTCGGCGCGACCGGCGTGGACGCGCTGAAGTCCCTCGCGGTCATCATGGTCGGCTTCTACGTGACCTGCCTGCTGTTCGTCCTGGTCGTGCTCGGTACGCTGCTGCGCCTGATCGCCGGGGTGAACATCTTCAGCCTGCTGAAGTACCTGGGCCGGGAGTTCCTGCTGATCCTGTCCACCTCCTCCTCCGAGTCCGCGCTGCCGCGGCTGATCGCGAAGATGGAGCACCTGGGCGTCAGCAAGCCGGTCGTCGGCATCACCGTGCCGACCGGCTACAGCTTCAACCTCGACGGCACCGCCATCTACCTGACGATGTCCTCGCTGTTCATCGCGGAGGCGATGGGCAGTCCGCTCTCCGTCGGGCAGCAGATCTCACTGCTGGTCTTCATGATCATCGCGTCCAAGGGCGCGGCGGGCGTGACGGGCGCCGGACTGGCGACCCTGGCCGGCGGCCTCCAGTCGCACCGCCCGGAACTGGTGGACGGCGTCGGCCTGATCGTCGGCATCGACCGCTTCATGAGCGAGGCCCGGGCACTGACCAACTTCGCGGGCAACGCGGTGGCCACCGTCCTGGTCGGCACCTGGACCAAGGAGATCGACAAGGCCCGGGTGGGCGAGGTGCTCGCCGGGAAGCTGCCGTTCGACGAGCGGACGCTGAGCCCGGACGGGCACGGGGCGGAAGGCCCGGCGGAGCAGGGGGCCGGCGTGGCGAAGGAGCCGGCGAAGGTCTGAGGTCACGCGGGCTCTCAGGCCGGGGACCGGGGTCTCGGTGGGTGCGCGCCCACCGGGGCCCTTTCGCGTGTCCGGCCGCCCGTTCGTCACTCCGTCCCCGCCACCCGTGACCCTTCCGCCTCCCGTACCGCTTCCGCCACCCGCCCGTCCGGTACGCCCGCCGCCGCCAGCACCGTCCGTGCTGCCGCGTGCCCGGCCACCGCGGCGCTCAGGTCGCCGTCGTTGACGGCCTGCATCAGCCCGAACAACATGTGCTCGTGTACGTGCGCCAGCGCGCGTGGCGTGAGCGGTGAGCGGAACAGCCCTGCCTCCAGGCCGCGCGTCAGGATGGCCGTCGCCCGGCGCCGTACGGGCTCCAGACGGGTCCGGATGCCCGCGTCCGTGACGCTGCACTGGGCGAGCGAGACCAGCAGCCGGTAGCGGTCGGCGCACTCCCACGTGGCGAGGGTGGCCCGCGCCAGGGCGACGTCGGCGGGCTCGGACGGGTCGGCCGTGACGTCGGCGAAGGCGGTCGTCACATCGTCCACGGCGGCGTCCGTCAGCGCGGTGATCAGCGCCTCCCGGCTGGGGAAGTGCCCGTAGACGGTGCGCCGCACCACGCCGGCGGCGCGGGCGATCTGGTCCATGGTCGCGTCCGGGTGGCGCAGCAGTTCGGCCAGGGCGATGTCCATGATCCGGCGGCGGTTGGCGTGGGCGCGGCTGGTGAGTGCGGTCATGGCGCGGCGGCTCCTCGGTCGGCGGACGCGTGCGGTCACGTCCCGCTCCCGACTCATTTTGCCCATGGCTGTGCAGCGACGTAAATTGCACACGGTTGTGTAATTGCACGTCCGTGTGCAAGATCGTGCGCGCCGGCCGGCGCGTCACCGAGAACGTTCTGAGAGCCAGGAGTGAATCGGGTGCCTTCTCCGCAGACCCGGCCGGTCCATGACACGGACCGGCCTCATCCGAAACGCTGGTGGGCCCTGGGTGTGCTGTGCCTGAGCCTGCTGATCATCGTGATGGCGAACACCTCGCTCACCGTCGCGGCCCCCGACATGACCGCCGACCTGGGCCTGTCCAGCTCCGACCTGCAGTGGGTCATCGACGCGTACACCGTCCCGTACGCCGCGCTGATGCTGATGCTCGGCGCCGTCGGCGACAAGTACAGCCGCCGCGGGGCCCTCGTCCTCGGCCTGCTGGTCTTCGCCGGCGGCTCGGTCGCGGGCGCCCTGGTGGACAGCTCCGGCGGGGTGATCGCGGCGCGTGCCGTGATGGGCGTCGGCGCGGCCATGATCATGCCCGCGACGCTGTCCCTGCTGGCCGCCACCTTCCCGCGCGGCGAACGCGCGCTCGCCATCACCATCTGGACCGCGACCGCCGGACTCGCCATCGCCGTCGGCCCGCTCGTCGCCGGCGCGCTGCTGGAGGACCACGGCTGGTCCTCGTCCTTCCTGATCAACGTGCCGGTCGCCGCCCTCGGCATCGTCGGCGCGCTGCTGGTCGTCCCGGCGTCCAAGGCGGGCCACAGCGACCGCCTGGACTACGTCGGCGGCCTGCTGTCCGTCGTCTGGGTCGGCTCGCTGATCTACATGCTCATCCAGGGCCCGCACTTCGGCTGGGACGCCCGCGCCGTCGGCGCCGCGGTGGCCGCCGGAGCCGGTCTGCTCCTCTTCGTGGTCTGGGAGCTGCGCCACCCGCGCCCGGTGCTGGACGTACGCCGCTTCGCCCACCGCGGCTTCGCCGGCTCCAACCTCGCCGTGGCCCTCTTCTTCCTCGCGGTGTTCGGCGCGTTCTACTACCTCACCCAGCACCTCCAGTTCGTCCTGGGCTACTCCCCGCTGGACACCGGCATACGGATGCTGCCGCTGGCCGGCGCGGTCTTCGTGGGCGCCGCGCTGACCGGCTTCCTGACGCCGCGGCTGGGCATGAAGGTCACGGTGACCGCCGGCATGGTGGGCGGCACGGTCGCCCTCGCCCTGCTCACCCGCGTCGACGCCGGTTCCTCGTACGGCGACTTCCTGGCCCCGCTGATCGTTCTGGGCCTGGCCATCGGCCTGTCCCTGTCGCCGTGCACGGACGCCATCATGGGCGCCTTCCCGGAGGACCAGCTCGGCGTCGGCGGCGCCGTCAACGACACCTCCATCGAGCTGGGCGGCTCGCTCGGCATCGCCGTCCTCGGCTCCGTCCTGGCGAACACGTACTCCGCCAAGCTGTCCGACGCGGCGTCCGCAGCCGCCGCACACGGCGGCCCGAAGCTGCCGGGCAGCGCCCTGTCCACCGCGCAGGACTCGGTGGGCGCCGGACTCGCGGTCGCCAAGGAGGTCGGCAGGCAGGTCGCGAGCGGCGCCGCCCCCAAGGTGGGCCCGGAGAAGGCGCAGGCGCTCGGCCTCCAGCAGGCCCAGGCGGTCGCGGACGCGGTGCGCGGGGCGTTCTCCGACGCGGTGGCGCACACCAGCCTGGTCGGCGCGGTCGTACTCGGCGTGGGCACGGTGCTGGTCGCCGTACTGCTGCCGCGCCGCCGCCGTACGCAGCAGCCGGACGCGGCCGCGGAGGCCCCCCGCGAACCGGTCGCGGCGGGCAGCGGCAGCGCGTCCCCGCGCGGCTGAGCGGCCGGGAACGCGGACCACGGACCCCGGCGGCCGGTGCCGCCGGGGTCCGTGGCGAGGTCAGGCCTGGGCCTGGTGGATCTTCCAGTCGGCGACGTCCGAACTGCGGTTGTAGTACGCGTTGGTGCACAGGTCGTACTTGGCGTCCGTGAGCGCGCTCGTCCGGTTGGTCTCCAGGAAGCCTCCGTTGTCCCCGTACAGGTTCCACAGGTGGACCACGTCACCGATCCGGATGTTCTGGTCCGCCGGGCTGGACGCCCGCGCGAAGATCCGCCAGCGCCCGGTGCCCTGGGCGCGGTCCCTGGCCTGGGACGTGGACACGTCGTACTTGGCGCCGGCGTTCTTCTGCTCGTCGGTGGCGTGACCGTTGGTGTCCAGGTAACCGCCGTCACCGCCGTAGAGGTTGCGCAGGTAGACCACATCGCCGCTCACGACGGGCTGGCCGGCGGCCTTGCCGGTCGCGGAGAGGACCTCCCAGGTGCCGGTGCCCTTGCCCCGGGTGGGCGTGTCGGCGGTCGCGACCTGGTACTTCGCGCCCGACGCACTGCTGTGGCTGTTGCTGTCCAGGTAACCGCCCTGCCAGCTGTTGTAGCCGTTCTGAAGGTGGATCTGCGCGCCGTACCTGAGCTCGTTCGCCATCGGGCCTCCTCGGCTGGATGACCGCGAGCGCGGACCGCGACCCGGCACGGGCGGGGACCGCACTCGGTGGACGTCCCCCATCCTGAGGCCGGACAGCGCGGCGCGGACCGAGTTCGCGACGTTGTCCGAATGGCGTCCGTGCCGGTTTCGGCCACGCGGCGGGGACGGCCGTCGCCGGCCCGTGTGCCCGGCCACGTCAGGGCCGCCGGGCCGATTGTCAGTGGCAGGTGCCACGATGCAATCGGCCCGGTGGTGGTGCAGGGCCGTGGGGTGGCAGCGAATGAGGGGTGGAAGCTGATGGGTACGTGGGGTGCCGGACCGTTCGACGGTGACGCGGCGGCGGACTTCCTGGGGGAACTGGCCGCGATGCCGCAGGACCGGCGGCTCGGCGCGATACGGGGTGTGCTGTCCACGGCCGCCGCCGAACGGGACTACCTGGAGGCCCCGGAAGCCGAGATGGCGGTGGCCGCGGCGGCCCTGCTCGCCGCCGCCCGCGCCGGCCGTGCGCTCCCGGACGGCCTGGCGTACGGGCCGCAGCTGACGATCGGCCCGCCGCCGCAGCAGCTCGCCGTGCTGGCGGGCCACGCCCTGGACCGGGTCCTCGCCCCGGACTCGGAGCTGGCCGAGCTGTGGGACGAGTCGGACGGCGGCGGCCGGGAGTGGCGGGCCGGCCTGGCGCGCCTGCGCGCGGAACTGACCGGGCGTACGGACTGAGAAGACGGGGCCCGGCCGTCCGCCGCCACGCCGCTCACCTGCCGTGCTTCGTAGCGGCCCGGCACCTACGGTGGACCGCGGAGCGTCCCCGCCCCGTCGGCCGAGGAGGAATGGTGGAGTACCGCACGCTCGGACGGTCGGGCCTGAAGGTGTCCCGGCTCGTGCTCGGCACCCTCAACGTGGGCGCGCGCGAGCAGTTCGCACAGCTCGGCGGGCTCGGTACGGACGAGGCCCGCCGGCTGTTCGACATCGCCCTGGACGCCGGGGTGAACATGATCGACACTGCGAACATGTACTCCTTCGGCCAGGCCGAGGAGATCACCGGCGAGGCGCTGCGCGGCCGCCGGGACGACGTCCTGCTCGCCTCGAAGGTGCGGATGCAGGTCGGCGACGGGCCCAACGAGGGCGGCTCGTCCGCGTACAGCGTCCTGCGCGAGGTCGAGCGCAGCCTGCGCCGCCTCCAGACCGACCACCTGGACCTGCTCTACCTGCACCAGTGGGACGGCCAGACGCCGGTCGAGGAGACCCTGACCGCCCTGGACCGGCTGGTCGCCGACGGCAAGGTCCGCTATCTCGGCGTCTCGAACTTCAACGGCTGGCAGCTCATGAAGACGCTGTACACCGCGCGGCTGCACCGCCTGGCCGCGCCGGTGGCCCAGCAGGTCTACTACACCCCCGAGGCCCGCGAGGCGGAGTACGAGATCCTCCCGGCCGCCCTGGACCAGGGCCTGGGCACGCTGGTCTGGAGCCCGCTGGGGGAGGGGCTGCTCAGCGGCAAGGTCCGGCGCGGGCAGCCGGTGCCGTCCACCACCCGGCAGGGCACCGACTGGCCCGAGCCGCACGTGGTCGACAAGGAACGGGCCTACGACATCATCGAGTGCCTGGCCGGCATCGCCGAGGCGCACGGCACGTCCGTACCGCGGGTGGTGCTCGCCTGGCTGCTCGGCCGCCCCGGCGTCACCGGCCTGGTGATCGGCGCCCGCAACGAGGAGCAGCTGCGCGACGACCTCGCCGCCACCGAGCTGCGGCTGACCGAGGCCGAGACCGCCCGCCTGACGGCACTCTCCCAGCTGCCCGCCTACTACCCGTACTGGCACCGCGTCCTGAACGCCTCCGACCGCCCCGACCCGGCCGAGGCGCCCTTCCTGGACGGCTGGAAACGGGCCATGGGCGGCTGAACCGGGCGCGGGCCGGGGCGCCGCCCCGGCCCGCGAAGCCCTCTCACACCGGCCGCAGCCAGACCGTCGCCAGCGGCGGCAGCACCGGCGTGATCGACGCCGGCCGCCCGTGCCACGGCACGGCCGTGTCGGGCACCAGCGGCTCGGGGTTGGCCACCCCGCTCCCGCCGTACCGCGCCTCGTCGGTGTTCAGGACCTCCCGCCACGCCGCCACCTCCTCCGGCACGCCCAGCGGATACGCGTGCCGCACCACCGGCGAGAAGTTGGAGACCGCCAGCAGCGGCGTGCCGTCCGTGCCGTAGCGCAGGAAGGCGAAGACGTTGTCCTCGCTGGCACCGCCGTCGATCCAGGAGAAGCCCTCCGGCACGGTGTCCTGCTCCCACAGCGCGGGCGTGTCCGTGTAGCGGCGGTTCAGGTCGCGCACCAGGTCCCGTACGCCCCGGTGGTCGGGCTCGGCCGAGTACGACGGGTCCAGCAGCCACCAGTCCGGACCGTGCCCCTCCGCCCACTCCGCCCCCTGCGCGAACTCCTGCCCCATGAACAGCAGCTGCTTGCCCGGGTGCGCCCACATGAACCCGAGGTACGCCCGCTGGGTGGCCCGCTGCTGCCACCAGTCGCCGGGCATCTTGGAGACCAGCGACCGCTTGCCGTGCACCACCTCGTCGTGCGAGATGGGCAGCACGTAGTTCTCCGAGTACGCGTACACCATCGAGAACGTCATCTCGTTGTGGTGGTACTTGCGGTGCACCGGCTCCTTGCTGACGTACCCCAGCGAGTCGTGCATCCAGCCCATGTTCCACTTCAGCCCGAAGCCCAGCCCGCCGAAACCGCCGGGCCCCACGTGGTGGGTGGCGCGGGTGACCCCGTCCCAGGCGGTGGACTCCTCGGCGACCGTGACGACGCCGGGGCAGCGCCGGTAGACGGTGGCGTTCATCTCCTGGAGGAAGGCCACCGCGTCCAGGTTCTCCCGCCCGCCGTGCGCATTGGGCGTCCACTCGCCGCTCTCCCGCGAATAGTCGAGGTAGAGCATGGAGGCGACGGCGTCCACCCGCAGCCCGTCGATGTGGAACTCCTCGCACCAGTACACCGCGTTGGCGACCAGGAAGTTGCGCACCTCGGCCCGGCCGTAATCGAATTCGAGGGTGCCCCAGTCGGGGTGCGCGGCCCGCGCCGGGTCCTCGTGCTCGTACAGCGGCCGCCCGTCGAACTCCGCCAGCGCCCACTCGTCCCGCGGGAAGTGCGCCGGCACCCAGTCCATCAGCACGCCGATACCGGCCCGGTGCAACGCGTCGACCAGGTACTTGAAGTCGTCGGGGGTGCCCATCCGGGCGGTCGGCGCGTAGAAGCCGGTGACCTGGTAGCCCCAGGACCCGCCGAAGGGGTGCTCGGCGACCGGCATCAGCTCGACGTGGGTGAAGCCCAGGTCCTTGACGTAGGCGGGCAGCTGCTGGGCGAGCTGGCGGTAGGTGAGCCCGGGACGCCAGGAGCCCAGGTGCACCTCGTAGACGGAGAACGGCGCCGCGTGCACCGGCCGCTCGGCGCGCCGCTCCATCCAGTCCGCGTCCTGCCACCGGTGGTGCGAGGCGTGCACGACCGAGGCGTTGGCGGGCGGGCACTCCGTACGGCGCGCCATCGGGTCCGCGCGCAGCGTCTTCGAGCCGTCCGGCCGGGTGATCTCGAACTTGTACAGCTCACCCTCGCCCAGCCCCGGCAGGAACAGCTCCCACACCCCGGACGACCCGAGCGAGCGCATCGGGAAGCCGGTGCCGTCCCAGTAGTTGAAGTTGCCGACCACGCGCACCCCCAGGGCGTTCGGCGCCCAGACGGTGAAGCGGGTGCCGGTCACCTCCTGGTGCACCATCGGCAGCGCGCCCATCGCCCGCCACAGCTCCTCGTGCCGGCCCTCGCCGAACAGGTGCAGGTCCAGCTCACCGACGGCGGGCAGGAAGCGGTACGGGTCGTGCACGGTCACGTCGTTGTCCTCGTACGAGACCAGCAGCTCGTACTCGGGGACCGCGGACAGCGGCAGCACCCCGCCGAACAGGCCGTCGCCCTCGTCGTGCAGATCGGCCCGCAGGCCCTTGGCGAGGACGGTGACGGCCCGCGCGTACGGGCGCAGCACGCGGAAGAGCACACCGCCGCGCACCGGGTGCGCGCCGAGCAGGCCGTGCGGGTCGTGGTGCGCGCCGGACAGCAGCCGGCCGCGGTCGCCGGGACCGAGCGGCGGGGCGGTGCGCACGCCGTGGCTGCCGCCGCTGGGCTCGGCGGCGGATCCGGCGGCGGGGCCGGAGCCGTCGGCCAGGGCCCCCTCGGCACCCGGCAGGGGCTCGCCGTGGTCCCGCTGGTGCGGCGGACGCTCGGCGGACGACGGCGCGGGCGACGGGGCGGCGGGCGCGGTGGGGGAGGCGGCTCGGCCGGGCCCGGCAGGCTCATCACGCCCCGGCAGGAAGGTCGCCGGGACACCGGACCGGCCGGCGGGTGCCTCCGGGGACGTGTCCCGGACGGCCGTGCCACGGGCGGGCGCGGGTTCTTGCGATGGGCGGCGGGACGACGAACGGGCGGTCACGAGAGGAGCCTCCTCGGCCAGATGTCAGATGTCAGGTGTCAGGGGTGTCTGAGATGTCTGAGGTATCCGGGGTGCGGGGGTCTGGCGCACACCGGGTACGCCGGGCCCGCGGGCGGGACCGCCGGTGCCGCACCCTCCGGTGTCGGTGCTCCGTAGAGCTCCGGGTGGCCCGCTCCCGCCGTTTCATGCGCGCCCATCGGACCCGTCCAGGCCCGGCCCGGTACACGGGTCCGTAGCGGCGGCGCCCCGGGACGACTGCGCCCCCGCCAGCCGCCGCACCGCGGCCATCGGCACGGGCAGCCAGTTCGGCCGGTGGCGGGCCTCGTACAGCACCTCGTAGACGGCCTTGTCCGTCTCGTAGGCACGCATCAGCTCGGGCGCCGAGCGCGGATCGAGCCCGCCGGCCTCCGCGTACCCGAGGCAGTACGCGGCCCGGGTGCGCCGGGCCCACTCCAGCGACCACGGATCGCCGCCCGAAGGGCCGCTGCGCGCCGCGTAGTCGAACGAGCGCAGCATGGCCGCCACGTCCCGCACCGCGGGCTGCGGGCGCCGCCGCTCGGCCAGCGGCCGGGACGGCTCGCCCTCGAAGTCGATCAGCGACCAGCGGCCCTCGTCGGCGGTCCGCAGCGTCTGGCCCAGGTGCAGGTCACCGTGGATGCGCTGGGCGGACCAGGCCCGGCCGTCGTGCCCGAGCGCCGCGAGTTCGTCGAAGGCGGTGCGCAGCCGCGCGCAGTACGGCCGCAGGGCGGGCACCACGCGCGCGGTGGCCACCAGCCGTTCGTTCATCTGCGCGGCGATCGCGTCGAGTTGGGGGCGGCGCAGCTCGGTGGTGGGCAGCGTCTCGGCCAGCGCGGTGTGCACCTCGGCGGTGGCGTGCCCGAGGGCCCGCGCCGAGCTGGTGAAGTCGGCCTGGACGGCGAGCGCGTTGAGGGCCAGCTGCCAGCCGTCGGCGGAGCCGCTCAGATAGGGCTGGAGCACGCCGAGCGTGACCGGCTCGCCCTCGTCCCCCTCCGGGTCGGTCTCGAACCACGCGGCGGGCGCCGGCACCCGGCCGCACTTGGCGCGGGCCAGCGCCAGCGGCAGTTCCAGGTCCGGGTTGAGGCCGGGCGCGGTCCGCCGGAACACCTTGAGGATGTACGCATCGCCGTAGACCACCGAGGAGTTGGTCTGCTCGGCGGTGACCGGGCGGGCCGGCAGCCCGGAGGAGATGGTGCTGCCGTCCACCCGGCAGAACCGCAGCCCGCCGAGCCGCCCCGGCACCCGCAGCCGCTCCAGCAGGAGCGCGCACAGCCGGTTGTCCAGCAGCGCGTCGTAGACCGTGCGCCCGTGCAGCGGGCCGCCGGCGGGGCGGCCGATCACGGCGGGGGCGAGCTGCGGCGGCAGGGCGCTGTGCACACCGAGCAGGAGCTGGTAGCAGTCCGCGTTCGCCGCCGGGCCCGCGGGCGGGGCGGCGGCGTGATCGGCCGGGCTCCCCGGCGGGGCCGGGTGCGGGGCTCCGGGGGGAGCCGCCGACTGCTGCGCCCGTACGAGCAGGTGCAGCAGCCCCGGTGTGGCGCCACCCGCCGCGCACGGCAGCAACTCGGTCGCCGACACCAGCTGGAATCCCGTGATCGGCCGCCCTTTGCCGGCGAACCACCGCTGCCGCGGCAGCCATTCGCTGAGCAGGGGAACGAGTGAGGACAACAGCGCGGGCGCGGTGGTCGAGAGGCGGTCATGCGAACTGCGGATGGCACGGGTCGAGGCGGTCTCCGACATGGCGTCGCGTCCTTTCCCCGGGCACACGACAGGTAGGGCAAAGTGTCCCGGAATGCGGCCTTGACTGTGCGGCGGTGCGGGACGTGTCGGGTGAGGATCGTCCGTACGGCAGCGGCGTCCGTGGGGATTACCCCTGACGCCGGGGTTTCGGCGCTGGCTCACCCGGCCCGTGCGGTAGTAGGGAGACTGCCCGTGGGGGCGGTCGGAAAACGCCCGTACCCGCTTCGCGGGCGGTTACGGGCGGTGGTTTTCCGCCGCCCTGCACGTGCGCCGGTACAGTCGCTAGACCGCCCCCCTCCGCAGCCGGAACCAATAGAAGCCGTGCCCTGCCAGGGTCAGCAGATAGGGCCATTCGCCGATGGGCGGGAAACGGACGCCGCCGATCAGCTCGACCGGGTGCCGTCCGTTGAATGTGCGCAGGTCCAGTTCGGTGGGCTGCGCGAAACGCGAGAAATTGTGCACGCACAGCACCAGGTCGTCCTGGTATTCGCGCAGGAAGGCCAGCACCGCGGGGTTGGACGAGGGGAGTTCGGTGTAGGTGCCCAGGCCGAACGCCAGGTTCTGCTTCCGGATCTCGATCATGCGGCGGGTCCAGTGGAGCAGCGACGACGGCGAGGACATCGACGCCTCGACGTTGGTGACCTGGTAGCCGTAGACCGGGTCCATGATGGTCGGCAGGAAGAGCCGGCCGGGGTCGCAGGAGGAGAAGCCGGCGTTGCGGTCGGGCGTCCACTGCATCGGTGTGCGGACCGCGTCCCGGTCGCCGAGCCAGATGTTGTCGCCCATGCCGATCTCGTCGCCGTAATACAGGATCGGCGAGCCCGGCAGCGACAGCAGCAGCGCGGTGAACAGCTCGATCTGGTTGCGGTCGTTGTCGAGCAGCGGGGCCAGCCGGCGGCGGATGCCGATATTGGCCCGCATGCGCGGGTCCTTGGCATATTCCGCATACATATAGTCGCGCTCTTCGTCCGTGACCATTTCGAGCGTCAGCTCGTCGTGGTTGCGCAGGAAGATGCCCCACTGGCAGTTGGCCGGAATGGCCGGGGTCTTCGCCAGGATTTCCGAGACCGGGTAGCGCGATTCCCGGCGGACCGCCATGAAGATGCGCGGCATGACCGGGAAATGGAACGCCATGTGGCATTCGTCCCCGCCCTTGGAGTAGTCACCGAAATAGTCGACCACGTCCTCCGGCCACTGGTTGGCCTCGGCCAGCAGCACCGTGTCCGGGTAATGCGCGTCGATCTCCGCCCGGACGTGCTTGAGGAAGGCGTGCGAGGCGGGCAGGTTCTCGCAGTTGGTGCCCTCCTCGGCGTACAGGTACGGGACCGCGTCCAGCCGGAACCCGTCGATCCCCAGGTCCAGCCAGAAGCGCAGCGCGGAGAGCATCTCCTCCTGGACGGCCGGGTTCTCGTAGTTCAGGTCCGGCTGGTGGGAGAAGAAGCGGTGCCAGAAGTACTGCTTGCGCACCGGGTCGAAGGTCCAGTTGGACGCCTCGGTGTCGACGAAGATGATGCGCGCGTCCTGGTACTGCTTGTCGTCGTCGGCCCAGACGTAGTAATCGCCGTACGGCCCGTCCGGGTCGGTGCGCGACTCCTGGAACCACGGGTGCTGGTCGCTGGTGTGGTTCATGACGAAGTCGATGATCACCCGCATCCCGCGCTGGTGCGCGGCGTCCACGAACTCCACGAAGTCGGCCAGGTCGCCGAATTCCGGGAGCACGGCGGTGTAGTCCGAGACATCGTAACCACCGTCCCGCAGCGGTGACTTGAAGAACGGCGGCAGCCACAGGCAGTCCACGCCCAGCCACTGGAGATAGTCCAGTTTGGCCGTGATGCCCTTGAGGTCGCCGATGCCGTCGCCGTTGCTGTCCTGGAAGGAACGCACCAGGACCTCGTAGAAGACGGCCCGTTTGAACCAGTCGGGATCGCGGTCCTTGGCCGGCGTGTCCTCGAACTTGTCCGGGACGGGCTCGTTGACGATCAATTGGGTGACCCTCCGATCGGTGAGGACGGTCGCAGGGAGAACAGGTGCGCGGGCGCCGGTGCACGGCCCGGATCGAGGCGCACATAGTTGTCCCTGCCCCAGTGGTAGGTCTCGCCGGTGAGCTCGTCGCGCACCGGGACGGAATCGTGCCAATCGAGGCCGAGTTCCGGCATGTCCAACGACACCGTCGCCTCGTGGGTGTGGTGCGGGTCGAGGTTGACGACGGTCAGCACGGTGTCGGCTCCGGCCCCGTTCCCGGCCCGTTTGGAATAGGCGAGGACGGCGTCGTTGTCGACGTGGTGGAAATGGAGGTCGCGCAGCTGCTGGAGTGCCGGGTGGCGGCGTCGCAAGCGGTTCAGAGCGGTGATGAGGGGTGCGATGCTACGTCCCTGGCGCGCCGCTGTCTCCCAGTCCCGGGGCCTGAGTTGGTACTTCTCGGAATCCAGGTACTCCTCGCTGCCACTTCGTACCGGCGTCGACTCGCACAGCTCGAATCCGGCGTAGACGCCCCACGTCGGGGAGAGGGTGGCGGCCAGTACGGCCCGTACCTCGAACGCGGGCCGGCCGCCGTGCTGCAGATAGGCGTGGAGGATGTCCGGCGTATTGACGAAGAAATTCGGCCGCATGTACGAGGCCGATTCCCGCGACAGCTCGGTGAGGTACTCGGTCAGCTCGTGCTTGGAGTTGCGCCAGGTGAAATAGGTGTACGACTGCTGGAACCCGATCTGCGCCAGCGTGCGCATCATGGCCGGCCGGGTGAACGCCTCGGCCAGGAAGATGACGTCCGGATCCGTGCGGTTGACGTCCGCGATGACCTTCTCCCAGAAGAGCACCGGCTTGGTGTGCGGGTTGTCCACCCGGAAGATGCGTACCCCGCGCTCCATCCAGCAGCGCAGCAGCCGCTCCGTCTCCCGCACCAGGCCGTTCAGGTCCGCGTCGAACGCGATGGGGTAGATGTCCTGGTACTTCTTCGGCGGGTTCTCGGCGTAGGCGATGGAGCCGTCCGCCCGGTGGTGGAACCACTCGGGGTGCTCGGTGACCCAGGGGTGGTCCGGCGAGCACTGGAGGGCGAAGTCCAGCGCCACCTCCATCCGCAGGTCGCGCGCCGTACGGACGAAGTGCTCGAAGTCCTCGAAGGTGCCGAGGTCCGGGTGGAGGGCGTCGTGCCCGCCCTCGGCCGAGCCGATGGCCCACGGCGACCCCACGTCGTGCGGGCCCGCGGAGAGCGCGTTGTTGGGGCCCTTGCGGTAGGAGGTGCCGATGGGGTGCACGGGCGGCAGGTAGACCACGTCGAAGCCCATGGCCGCGACGGCCGGCAGCCGTTCGGCGGCGGTCCGGAACGTGCCGCTGACCGGTGCGGCGCCCTTGCGGACCACCGCGCCCTCCGAGCGCGGGAACAGCTCGTACCACGACCCGAACAGGGCGCGGCGGCGCTCGACCAGCAGCGGCACCGTCCGCGAGGCGGTGACCAGTTCACGCAGTGGATGCCGGGCCAGCGCGCCGGTCACCTCGGGCGTGAGCGCGGCGGCGAGCCGGGTCGCGGCGGGCAGCTGGGTGTCGCGCAGGGCGTCCACGGCGGCCAGCACGGCTTCCCGGCCGTCTCTCTTGGGCACGCCCTCGGCGGCGCGCTCGTGCAGCGCCGCGCCCTCGGCCAGGACCAGTTCGGTGTCGATACCGGCCGGGATCTTGATGCCGGCGTGGTGACGCCAGGTGGCCACCGGGTCCGACCAGCCTTCGACACCGTACGTCCAGCGGCCCTCCACGTCCGGGGTGACCTCGGCGCCCCAGCGGTCCGTGCCGGGCGCCAGTTCGCGCATCGGGGTCCAGGGGCCCGGCCGGCCCAGGGGGTCGCGCAGGACGACGTTGGCGGCGACCGCGTCGTGGCCCTCGCGGAAGACGGTGGCCGAGATCTCGAAGGTCTCACCGACCACCGCTTTCGCCGGACGACGGCCGCAGTCGATCAGGGGGCGGAGGTCGAGCACGGGGATGCGGCCGATCATGGGGTCACCTGACGGTTGGGAAGTGCTACCGAATTCTGTCCTTTCTATCGTTTTTGTGGCGGATGGACGGGCTGCGGGCATGGGCTCTCCTGTCCGCTTTCACTCGGTTGGCGGATGGGGCGGCGCGGGAAGCCGTGCGGCGCGCCGGGGCGCAAGAGCGGTACCGCACAAGCCTTCCCGTGGCGCACGGGCGGGCAATCGGGCCGTCCGCGCACTACCGGTACGTAACCGCGGATCGGAATATGACCGGGGCTACGGCAGCGCCCGCAGGCGGTACGGACGCCTCCGGGGTGCCCGGCCTTCGCCCCGCCCGTACGGGGTACGAAGCCGCGCCACCCTGGGCTCATCAACGGCGCTGACCTGCAACAACATGACCGGCGAGCCGGGGCCCGCCGCTCGGGGCCGATGCCTGGCCGCCGCGGCGGCCGGCGCGTTCCGCACCTCCTTCGGTCCGGCCCGCCGGTGGGGCGAGAGGTGGAGCGCGGCCGCGCCGGCTGCGTGCGGGGCGGCCGTGGTCGTACCGGAGCGGGTCCGCTTCGCAGTGTCCCCCGAGTTCCACGCCGATGTGATGTCCACACCCGGTGCGAACAGGCCGACTTCCGTGCCCAGTTGGAGAACGCGGCCCGCCGGGCACCGACGTCGCCCGCGGGGATCCGAACGGGAGTGCGCGGAGGCGGGGGGCCGACCGTACCGGCAGCGGAAGGCGGGTGGGGGAGCAGGGGCGGGACGGGCCGGAACGCGCCGCCGTGGCGCGCCGCGCCGTCTCCCACGATGGCCGGAAGGCGCCCGTCGCGCGACCGGCTCGGCCGAACGGGTGACGGCCCAAGGGCCCTGCGGATCATGGCAGTTGGCGTCCGGATGCGACCGGATTCCGGGGTACCGGGCGAATCGGGCGGGGGTGCGCCGCTACCTTCGTAGCGTGAAGGCCATTCGTCGGTTCACCGTGCGCCCCGTCCTCCCGGAGCCCCTGCGACCCCTCAGCGACCTGGCGCGCAATCTGCGCTGGTCCTGGCACCCCGAGACCCGCGAACTGTTCCACGCCATAGCCCCCGCCGGCCGGCGCCGGGCGGGGCTGGACCCCGTACGGCTGCTGAGCACCGTCTCCGCCGAGCGGCTCGCGGAGCTGGCCGGGGACCGCAGATTCCTGCGCCGCCTCGGCGCGGCCGCCGACGACCTGCAGGACTACCTCACCGGCCAGCGCTGGTACCAGAGCGCCCAGCTGGGCGGCCGGGACGGCCGGCTGCCCGAGGCGATCGCCTACTTCTCGCCCGAATTCGGCATCACCGCCGCGCTGCCCCAGTACTCCGGCGGCCTCGGCATCCTGGCCGGCGACCACCTCAAGGCGGCCAGCGACCTCGGCGTCCCGCTCATCGGGGTCGGCCTGCTCTACCGGCACGGCTACTTCCGCCAGTCGCTCTCCCGCGAAGGGTGGCAGCAGGAGCACTACCCGGTGCTGGACCCCAACGAGCTGCCCCTGGACCTGCTGCGGGAGGCCGACGGGACGCCCGCCCAGGTCGCCCTCGCGCTGCCCGGCGGGCGGCAGCTGCGGTCGCTCGTGTGGGTGGCCAGGGTCGGGCGGGTGCCGCTGTTGCTCCTGGACTCCGACGTGGAGGAGAACGCGCCGGGCGAGCGGGACGTGACCGACCGGCTGTACGGCGGGGGCAGCGAGCACCGCCTGTTGCAGGAGATGCTGCTGGGGATCGGCGGGGTCCGGGCCGTACGGACGTACTGCCGGCTCACCGGGCACGCCGCGCCCGAGGTGTTCCACACGAACGAGGGACACGCGGGCTTCCTCGGCCTGGAGCGCATCCGGGAGCTGGCGGACGCCGGCCGCGAAGGCGGCCCCGGCGAGGCCGGCGGGCCGGTCGGCCTGGACTTCGACGGCGCCCTGGAGACCGTACGCGCCGGTACGGTCTTCACCACCCACACCCCCGTTCCCGCCGGCATCGACCGCTTCGACCGCGAACTGGTCGCCCGGCACTTCGGCGAGGCGGCGGAGCTGCCCGGCATCGACGTCGAGCGGATCCTCGCCCTCGGCCTGGAGACCTACCCCGGCGGCGAGCCCAACTGCTTCAACATGGCGGTGATGGGGCTGCGGCTGGCCCAGCGCGCCAACGGCGTCTCCACCCTGCACGGCCGCGTCAGCCGGGAGATGTTCGCCGGGCTGTGGCCGGGCTTCGACCCGGAGGACGTCCCGATCACCTCGGTGACCAACGGGGTGCACGCGCCCACCTGGGTCGCCCCCGAGGTCTTCCGGCTGGGCGCCCGCCAGATCGGCGCCGGCCGCACCGAGGACGCGCTCTCCGTCGGCGACTCACGGCGCTGGTCGGCGGTGGCCGACATCCCCGACGCGGACGTCTGGGACCTGCGGCGGGTGCTGCGCGAACAGCTCGTGGAGGAGGTGCGGCGGCGGCTGCACGTCTCCTGGCGCCAGCGCGGCGCCGGCGCCGCCGAACTGGGCTGGATCGACGGCGTGCTGGACCCGGAGGTCCTGACCATCGGCTTCGCCCGCCGGGTGCCGTCCTACAAGCGGCTCACCCTGATGCTGCGCGACCGCGACCGCCTGATGGAACTGCTGCTGCACCGCGAGCGGCCGATCCAGATCGTCGTCGCGGGCAAGGCCCACCCCGCCGACGACGGCGGCAAGCGCCTCGTGCAGGAGCTGGTCCGCTTCGCCGACGACCCGCGGGTACGGCAGCGGCTGGTCTTCCTGCCCGATTACGGCATGGCCATGGCGCAGAAGCTCTACCCCGGCTGCGACGTCTGGCTCAACAACCCGCTGCGCCCGCTGGAGGCCTGCGGCACCTCCGGCATGAAGGCGGCGCTCAACGGCTGTCTGAACCTGTCCGTCCTCGACGGCTGGTGGGACGAGTGGTACGAGCCGGACTTCGGCTGGTCCATCCCGACCGCCGACGGCCACGCCACCGACGAGAACCGGCGCGACGAACTGGAGGCCAACGCCCTGTACGAGCTGCTGGAGCAGCGGGTCGCGCCGCGCTTCTACGACCGCGACGCGGACGGCGTACCGCAGCGCTGGGTCGAGATGGTCCGGCAGACCCTGGTCAACCTGGGGCCCAAGGTGCTGGCCGGACGTATGGTGCGCGAGTACGTGGAGCGCCTGTACGCCCCCGCCGCCCGCTCCCAGCGCGCGCTCACCCCGCAGGCCGCGACCGAACTGGCCGTCTGGAAGACCCGGGTACGGGCCGCGTGGCCGCAGGTCGCGGTGGACCACGTGGAGACCGGCGCCCTGGTCGTGGACCGCGCCGAGCCCGCCGGCGTACCGGGCGGCCCGCCGAACGGCAGCGCCGAGCTGGGCGCCACCCTGGCGCTGCGGGTCCGCGTCGCCCTCGGCGACCTGGCCCCGGACGACGTGGAGGTGCAGGTCGTCTCGGGCCGGGTGGACGAGTCCGACCGCATCACCGACGCCACGACCGTCCCGCTCAAGCCCACCGGCGGCCCCGACCTGGAAGGCCGCTGGCTCTACGAAGGCCCGCTCGCCCTGGACCGCACCGGCTCCTTCGGCTACACGGTCCGCGTGCTGCCGGCCCACCGGCTGCTGGCGTCCGCGGCCGAGATGGGGCTGCTCGCGGTGCCGTCGGAGGCGACGGGCGAGGAGGCCGGGGTGCTGATGCGCTGAGGGACGGCCGCGGTCCGTACGCGGCCGGGGCACCGCACGTACGGCGTGCGGCGCCCCGGCCCGACCGCTCAGCGGGACAGCAGGAAGTGGACCTGGCGCGGCCTGACCTCCAGGTCGCTCAGGCCCTCGGGTGTCGCCCCCAGTTCGCGGGCGACCTCGGCCGCCGCGCGGAAGGTCTCCTCGGACTCGAAGGAGCCGGTGGTGACGACGGCTTCGCCGTCCGGGGTGACCCAGACCCCGACGGACCGGAAGCCCGGCTGCGACCGGGCCGCCTCGGCGACCTGGTGGCACTGGCCGACGAACTCCTCGACGTGCTCGGGGGCCGGGTAGTGGAAGGCGACGAAACCGAATGCCATGACGGTGTCCCCTCTCGGGCGTACGGCTGCGTACCAGCCGAAGCTAGACCGGCCGCACGGCCCCGTACAGCCGCCCGCGGCCCGCGACGGGCGGAATCAGCCCGTCGGAACCGCCGGCTGCTCCTCCTCCGGGCGCGGTGCCCGGAACGTACGCCGGTAGGCCTGCGGCGAGACACCGATGGCGGCGTGCAGATGCCGGCGCAGGGACGCGCCGCCGGCGAAGCCGACGTGGCCGGCGACCAGGTCCACCGGCAGGTCGCTGGTCTCCAGCAGCTGGCGGGCGCGCAGCAGGCGCTGCTGGATGAGCCACCGGCCGGGGCTCAGGCCGGTCTCGTCGCGGAAGCGGCGGTTGAAGGTGCGCAGGCTCATCCCGGCGTGCTGGGCCAGCCGGGACAGCGTCAGCGGTTCGTCCAGGTGCTCCAGGGCCCACTGCTGGGTGGCCGCGGTGCCGGTCGCGGTCGGCGCGGGCACCGGCTGCTCGACGTACTGGGCCTGGCCGCCGTCGCGGAACGGCGGCACGACGCACTTGCGGGCCACGTGGTTGGCGAGCGTGCCGCCGTGGTCGGCGCGCACGATGTGCAGGCAGACGTCGATGCCGGAGGCGGCGCCGGACGAGGTCAGCACGTCACCGTCGTCGACGAAGAGCACGTCGGGGGTGAGCCGGACCTCCGGGAAGCGCCGCCGGAAGTCGTCGGTCAGCTGCCAGTGCGTGGTGGCCGGGCGGCCGTCCAGCAGTCCGGCGGCGGCCAGGACGTAGGCGCCGGTGCAGATGGACACGGTGCGCGTACCAGGCCGGACCGCCGCCAGCGCGGCGCGCACCGCGTCGGACGGCCCGTCGCCGAGGTGGTCCGGGGCGATGGAAGGGATCACCACCGTGTCCGCCGTGGCCAGCACCTCGGGTCCGTGCTCCACCACGACCGAGAAGTCGGCCCCGCAGCGCACCGGGCGCCCGTCGGCCGAGCAGGTCAGCACCTCGTAGCGCCCCCCGGCCGCGCCGAACACCCGGCCGGGGATGCCGAGTTCGAACGGATAGACCCCGTCCAGGGCCAGGACCACCACACGGTGCGTACGCTGCATGGCACGATCCTATCGGATGATGGCCATCGTGCCATTGTCGTGGCCTCCGGGGCCGGTGATGCTGGACGGCATGAACGAACACACCATGCGTGCCATCAGCCAGGACGTCACGGGCGGCCCCGAGATCCTGAAGGAGACCGAACTCCCGCGGCCCGAGCCGGGCGTCGGCCAGATCCAGATCGCGGTCCACGCCGCCGGGGTCAACCCCACCGACTGGAAGCACCGCGCGGACGGCCTCTTCGTCCGGACGCTGCCCCGCGTCCTGGGCTGGGACGTCTCCGGCGTCGTGACGGCGGTCGGCCTCGGCGTCACCCTGTTCGAGCCGGGTGACGAGGTCTTCGGCATGGTCCCGTACCCGTACGGCGTCGGTACCCACGCCGAGTACGTCACCGGCCCCGCGCGGGCCTTCGTGCCCAAGCCCGCCGCCCTCGACCACGTCCAGGCGGGCGCCCTGCCGCTGGCCGCGCTCACCGCGTACCAGGCCTTGGTGGACACCGCGGACGTACGGCCCGGCCAGCGCGTCCTGATCCACGCGGCGGCGGGCGGCGTCGGCCACCTCGCCGTACAGATCGCCAAGGCCAGGGGCGCCCACGTGATCGGCACGGCGAGCGCCGCCAAGCACGACTTCCTGCGCTCCCTCGGGGCCGACGAGGTGATCGATTACCGGGAGACCGACTTCGTCGAGGCCGCCGGTCCGGTCGACGTCGTCCTGGACGCCCTCGGCGGGGAGACCCTCACCCGCTCCCTGGGCGTGGTGCGCGAGGGCGGCACCGTCGTCTCGATCCTCGTCGGCAGCACCCCGGAGGACCGCGCGAAGGCCGCGGCGCGCGGGGTCCGCCTCGCGCTGATGATCGTCGAGGCCGACCACGCGGGCATGAGCGAGATCGCCGCCCTCGCCGCGGCGGGCACGCTGCGCGCGCACATCGCCGCGACCTTCCCGCTGGCGGAGGCCGCGAAGGCGCACGCGATGGGCGAGAGCGGCCGTACCCAGGGCAAGATCGTCCTAGAGGTGAGGTGACGGAGCGCCGCTACCGGCCGGCGGCTACCCGCGCGCCGGCCGGTCCCGGCGGTGGACGACACCTTTCGTCACCAGCCGGCCGTCCGCGAAGCACACCTGATAGGCCATGTCATCGGCGTACGGGCGGAGGTGGTAGTACTGGCAGCTGCGACCGGGCGGCGGTACGGGCGTGCCGTCCGGCGGTACGTCCACGGAGAAGAACGGCAGCCGCGACTGCACCGCCTCCTGGGCGTCCCCGGGACGCAGCCGGTCGTACGTCCCGCGGTCCAGCACCGACCAGGACGGGCTGATCAGCGCGAAGACCCCCATGAGCAGCAGCAGCCCGGTGAACAGCGCGGCCGGCACCGCCACGGTCTGCACCAGCCGCCGCCGCACCTGGTGCCGGGCGGACGCCAGTTCCCGCTGCGACACGCTCCACCGGGAGCTGTCGCCGGGGCCGCGCACCGGTGCCCGGCCGGCCGTCGGCAGCCGCGCCGCGACCTCGAACCCGCCCCCGGGCGCGGGGCCGGCGCGCAGTTCACCACCCGCGAGCCGGACCCGTTCGTCCAGCCCCACCAGCCCGTTGCCGCCGGAGACCGGGGCGGCGGACGGTGCCGTTCCGGGCGGCGGCGCGGCGTTGGTCACCGTCACGTCCAGCCACCGCCCCGCACCGGCCAGCCGCACCTCGACCGGCGCGCCCGGCGCGTGCTTCGTGGCGTTGGTCAGCCCCTCCTGGACCACGCGGTACACGGCCCGCGCGCCCATCACCGGCATGCCCTCCTCACCCGCCCCCGGCACGCCGTCCCGCCGCAGCGAGACCTCGACGCCCGAGGACCGGGCGCGTTCGACCAGGGCCTCGACGCTGTCGTCGGCGGGCAGCCGGGAGGGCCCGGCCCGGTCGTCGGTACGCAGTACGCCGATGATGTCGCGCAGGTGCTCGGCGGCCGCACCGGCCGCCGCCCGCAGCTCACCGACGGCCGCGCGCTGGTCCGGCGCCAGCCGCTCGTCGACCTCCAGCGCCCCGGCCCGCAGGGTGAGCAGCGCCAGTTCGTGGCCGAGCGAGTCGTGCATGTCCCCGGCGATCCGGGCCCGTTCGCGCAGACGGGTACGGTCGGCGACCGCCTGCTGTTCGCGCTCCATCCGCTCGGCGAGCTGCCAGCCCGTACGGACCAGCGCCGCGTACTGGCGGCGGCTGCGGCCGAGCAGCCACGGCAGGACGATGTTGAAGAGCAGGGTGAGCACGGCGGTGAACCACGGCCACATGGTGCGCACCAGGACGATGCTCAGCGGCAGGCCGACGGCCGCGACACCCGAGAAGAACCACAGGGAGGCACGGGCCCGTTCGACCCGCACCCCGGCGAGGTACGCCAGGACGGCCAGTGCGGTGGCGTACTCGAACGTGAACAGCTCCCGGGCCGTCGCGAACCCCAGCGCGACGGGCACGGCGAGCGCCACCAGCGGCCACCTGCGCCGCACCGCCACCGCCGCGGCCAGCAGCGGAATGCCGAGCACCGCCGTCCACATCCGTACCCGCGGCACCCCGTCGAAGGCCGCGGTCAGCGGCACCGACAGCGCCAGCCACAGGCAGACGTCCAGCAGCCGGGCGACCCACCAGGGACGTTCAGCGGCGGGCGGCGCCGGGCGCCGGAGACGAGTGAGCATGCCGCCAGCTTCGCCGACCTGACCTGTCCGGCGCCCCTGCCGAAAGTAAGGAAAGCGCCGCCGGGCGGGCCTCACGCGTCCTGTACCAGCCCCGCCTCGTACGCGAGGATCGCCGCCTGCACCCGGTTCTTCAGGCCCAGCCGGGCCAGGATCGCGCTGACGTACGCCTTGACCGTGCCCTCGACGAGGAACAGCCGCGCGGCGATCTCCGCGTTCGACAGCCCGGCGCCGACCAGCGCGAGCACCTCGCGTTCGCGTGCGGTCAGTTCCTCCGTACGGGACCGCGCGGCGGCCGCCTTGCCCAGCGCGCCGCCGCCGAACTGGCTGATGACGCGCCGCGCCACGGACGGCGAGAGGTACGCGCCGCCCTCGGCGGCCGCCCGTACCCCGGTGATCAGCTCGCGCGGGTCGCCGGTCTTCAGCAGGAAGCCGCTGGCGCCGGAGCCCAGGGCCCCGGCCACGTACTCGTCCTCGGAGAAGGTCGTCAGCATCACCACCGCCGTCTCCGGGAGCGCGCGGCGCAGTTCGGCCGCGGCGCCCAGGCCGTCCAGCCGCGGCATCCGGATGTCCAGCAGGCACACGTCGGGCCGGTGCCGCAGCGCCAGCTCCACCGCTTCCCGCCCGTCGGCCGCCTCCGCGACCACCTCGACACCGGGCGAGGCGGCGAGGATGGCCCGCACCCCTGCCCGGATCATCGCCTCGTCGTCCGCCAGCAGCACCCGGACGTCCGCCCCCGCATCGCTCATACGCGTCACCTTAGCCAGCCGCCCCGCGGCACCCGCCGCCGGGCACATGGAAGGGCGGTGTCCGAAGGGAGGTTGGGAGCCTCCGGACACCGCCCGGTCGTAGGGGCGTGCTGCCCCGGGAGGACCGGCCGCCCCGTCAGGGAGCGGCCGGTGCCGCGCCTACTTCACCGCGACGCCCGTCCACGCCGCCTCGACGCCCTTGACCTCGGCGCTGTCCGCGCCGTACAGGTCGGTGGCCGCCTTGACGGTCGCCTCGCGGGCGCCCTTGTAGTCGGTGTTGGAGGTCATGTACGTGGTCAGGGCCTTGAACCAGATCTTCTCGGCCTTGTCCCGGCCGATGCCCTCGACCTTCTTGCCGTCCGCGGTCGGGCTGTCGTACGTGACGCCGCCGATCTCCTTGGTGCCGCTGCCCTCGGACAGCAGGTAGAAGAAGTGGTTGGCGATGCCGGAGGAGTAGTGCACGTCGACGTTGCCGGCGTCCGGGGTCCAGCTGTCCAGGGACTGGCCGTCCTTGGAGGGCTTGTCCATGTAGCGCAGCGGCTTGCCGTCACCGGCGATGTCGATCTTCTCGCCGATGAGGTAGTCGCCGGCGTCCTCCTTGTTCTTGGCGAAGAACTCCACGGAGGTGCCGAAGATGTCCGAGGTGGCCTCGTTCAGGCCGCCGGACTCGCCGCTGTAGGTGAGGTTGGCGGTGGCCGAGGTGACGCCGTGGCTCATCTCGTGGGCCGCGACGTCGATCGAGGTGAGCGGCTTCTTGTTGCCCTCGCCGTCGCCGTACGTCATGCAGAAGCAGCTGTCGTCCCAGAACGCGTTGGAGTAGTTCTGGCCGTAGTGGACGCGGGAGGTCGCGCCCTTGCCGTCGCCCTTGATGCCCGCGCGGCCGTGCACGTTCTTGTAGTAGTCCCAGGTCACCTGGGCGCCGTAGGCGGCGTCGACGGCGGCGGTCTCGGGGTCGTCGGCCTTGCCGTTGCCCCACTTGTCGTCCTTGTTGGTGAACAGCTTGCCTTCGCCGCTCTCGCTGCCGCTCAGGTTGAACGTCGAGTGGCCGCCGCGGGCGTCGTCGGTCAGCTCGTAGCCGCTGCCGCCCTTCTTGGAGCCGATCTCGACGGAACCGCTGTACGCGGAGGTGCCGGCGCCGTTCTCGATGCCCTGGTACTGGAAGAGCTTCTTGCCGGTGTCGGCATCGGTGATGACGTGCAGCTGGTTGGGCGTGCCGTCCTTCTGGAAGCCGCCGACCACCGTGTCGTACGCGAGGACCGGCTTGCCGGAGGCGGCCCAGACGACCTTCTTGGGCGTCACGGCGGCGGCCTGCTGGGCGCCGAAGGACTTCGCGGTGCCCTGGGCGGCCTGCGCGGCGGCCTTCGGGGCGATTCTCGGGGTGGTGGAGGCCACGGCGATCTTCGCGCTGTTGGCCTTGGTGGTGCTCTTGAGCGCACCGTCCTTGGCCCGGTGCACGATCAGGTCGCCACCGAGGACGGGCAGTCCGGCGAAGGTGCGGTCGTAGCGGGTGTGGGTGGTGCCGTCGGCGTCCTTCACGACGTCCTTGACGACGAGCTTCTCCTGGGCGCTCAGGCCCAGTTCCTGCGCCGCCCGGGCCTTGGTGGCACTGGCGTCGCGCAGCAGTTCGGCGCGGTGCGAGGCGGTCAGCTGGACGGGCGAGGCCGCCGCGGCCCTGGCGGTGCTGTCGGGGCCTGTGGGGGAGGCGCCCGCGGTACCGGCCGTGACGGCCCCGGCTATCAGGGCGCCGGCCGCCGCCAGGGAGATACCGGTGATACGTGCCTTACGGGAAATGTGGGGGGACACGTGTGTGCTCCTTCGACTTTGCCAAGGGTGGGGGTGCAAAGCGATGCGGTGTGACTTGAGGGGGAAGACTGCCATTCGAACGCGTGCATGTCAGGACGCGATCCGGAAGTTGGCCAAAAATCGTCCGTAGAGCGAACATCACTGTTCGTATACCGGAGCTGCACCCAACGGAACGGGCGTCGCCCCTGGTGAGGAGCGACGCCCGCCGCGTGAAAGCTGAACTCCCGGCCCGGCCGCTGCGGTTGGCCCCCGCGCGGCCCGCCGTCAGCTCAGAAGGTCAGCTTCCAGCTGTTGATGTAGCCGGTGTCCTGCTGGTAGACGTCCCGGACCCGCAGGTTCCAGGTGCCCTCCGCCTTCTCGGAGGAGGCGTCGACGGTGTACGTGGTCTTCACGTTCTCCGTCGAGTCGGCCGCATTGGAGTTCTTCAGCCGGTAGGCGGTGCCGTCCGGGGCCACCAGGTCGATCACCAGGTCGCCGCGGTAGGTGTGCACGATGTCCACGCCGACCTTGAGGGTGCTCGGCGCATTGCCCGCCCTGGTCACCTTGACCGGCGAGTTGACCGCGCTGCCCGCGTCCGGGATCTGTACGTCGTCGGTGTTCTCGAAGACGTCACCGCCACTGGCCGGATTGACGGTCCAGGTGAAGCTGGTGGTGCCGGTCTTGTTCGCGGAGTCGGTGACGGTGACCGTCACGTTGCCGGTGCCCGCGGTGGTCGGGGTGCCCGAGATCAGCCCGGAGTCCTGGTTGATGCTCAGCCCGGCCGGCAGCCCGGTGGCCGCGTACTTCAGCGCGCCCGCGTTGCTGCTGGTGGCCTTGATCTGGAGGCTGGCGGGCTGGCCGACGGTGCTGGTCTGGTTGCCCGGGTTGGTGACGCTGACGCCGGAGTCCGGGACGCGCTGGCCGACGTTGACCGCCGCCCAGGTGTTGGCGACCGTGTTGTACGTGGCGCTGCCCTGGCCGAACAGCTCGGCGGCGGCGGACAGCGTCGCGGTGCGGGCGGCCGCGTAATTGGTGTTCGCGTTCATGTACTTGGTCAGCGCGGAGAACCAGATCTTCTCGGCGTTGGCGCGGCCGATGCCGGGCACCGGCAGGTTGTCGTAGGTCGGGCTGTCGTAGTGGACGCCGTTGATGTCCTTGGGCCCGCTGCCCTCGGCCAGCAGGTAGAAGAAGTGGTTGGCGACGCCGGAGGAGTAGTGGACGTCGATGCCGCCGATGCCGGAGTACCAGTAGTCCTTGGACCGGCCGTCCTTGCTGGGCTTGTCCATGTAGCGCAGCGGCGTGCCGTTGCCGTTGATGTTGATCTTCTCGCCGACGAGGTAGTCACCGACGTCGCTGGGGTTGTCGGCGTTGAACTCGACGGCCGCGGCGAAGATGTCCGAGGTGCCCTCGTTCAGACCGCCGGGCTCACCGCTGTAGGTGAGGTTGGCGGTGGCCGAGGTGACGCCGTGGGTCATCTCGTGCGCCGCGACGTCGATGGAGGTCAGCGGCTTGACGTTGCCGCTGCCGTCGCCGTACGTCATGCAGAAGCAGCTGTCCTGCCAGAACGCGTTGACGTAGTTGTTGCCGTAGTGCACCCGGCTGTACGCGCCGACACCGTCGCCCCTGATGCCGCTGCGGCCGTGCACGTTCTTGTAGTAGTCCCAGGTCAGCGCCGCGCCGTAGTGCGCGTCCACGCCGGCGGTCTGGGCGTTCTGCGGGGTGCCGTCGCCCCACACGTCGTCCGGGTCGGTGAACAGCGTGCCGGTGCCGGAGGTGCCGCGGTTGAGGTTGTAGGTCTTGTGGTTGCCGCGGGTGGTGTCGGTCAGCGTGTACGAGGGAGCGGTGCCCAGGGTGACCTGGCCGCTGTACATGCTGTTGCCGGTGCCCTCCTGGACGCCCTGCCACTCGGTCAGCTTCTCGCCGGTGACCGCGTTCGTGATCACGTGCAGCTCGTTGGGCGTGGTGCCGTCCTCCTGGACGCCGCCGACGACCGTCTCGTACGCCAGGACCGGCTTGCCGTCGGCGACCCAGATCACCTTGCGCGGCGCGCGGGCCTCGGACTTCTTCGCCCCCTGCGCCTTCGACGCCTTCAGCGCCTTGTCCTCGGCGGCGGCGGGCGCCAGCTTCGGGGTGGTGGCCGGCACGTCGAGCTGCGACCGTACGTCCTTCGAGACGCCGCGCAGCGCGCCGTTCGCCGCCTCGTGGACGACCAGGCCGCCGCCGAGCACCGGCAGTCCCGCGTAGGTGCGCTCGTAACGGGTGTGCACACTGCCGTTGACGTCCTTGACGACGTCCCGGACGACCAGCTTCTCCTTGGGGCCGAGCTTGAGCTGCTCGGCGGTCTCGGCGGTGGTGGCCCTGGCTTCCCGCAGCAGTTCCGCACGCTGCGCCGGGGTCAGCTGGGCGGGCAGCGCGCCCGGGTCGGGCTGCGCGTGGACCTGGCCGGGCCGGGGAGCGGCGGCCGTGCCGGCGCCTGCCTGCACGGTCACGGTCAGCATCGCGGCCATGGCGACCACGGCGCCGGTCGCGACGGCGCGCCTATGGGGGGTGCGTCTCACACTGACTCCTTCTGCGGTGGCCGCGACCGGTGGGTGGGCGGCCGAGGGGGACCGGGCGGCGGAGTGACCGTCCGGGCAGAGCGAGGCAGAACACGTGGAACGTGTGGGGGGAGGCACCAGGTGCGGGTGGTCCGGGCCTTCGAGCGTCGAGCGAGCCGTGACAGCGGAGTGGTGCACTGTGGGGCTCCGCGTAACGGATGCGGGGAAGAGTGCCACCTGAGGGGCGCGATTGTCAGTGGCCGGTCCCTAGTTGGCCGGAAAACGTCCGTAGAGCGGGGGCCGGGGTCCGTATACAGGACGTGACGGTACGGCCGGACCCACCGGCCCCACGCCCCACGGACGGCCCCGCACGCCGCGGCGCGCCCCGGCCCGTACCCGCCGGTCCTCGTACGATGCCCGAGTCCGGCTGCCCGGCCGGCCCGGACGGCCCGGGCGCATACACGGTCGCGCGAGCGCCGGCCCTCCGGCACGGGGGAGAACCGCCGTCTTCGGCCACCCGCGGCGCGCCCGGCCGGCACCGGCCCGGCCGAAACCGGGGTGCGGCGGCGCACCGCGCCCGGCAGGATCGGGCGGTCGAAAGGAACCGGATGACCACCGAACGCATCACCCCGCCGCTGCGCGCGGGCGAGCGCGAAACCCTGCGCGCCTACCTCGACTTCCACCGCGCGACGCTCGCCATGAAGTGTGACGGCCTGACCGACGGGGAACTGCGCGGCCGCTCGATGCCGCCGTCCACCCTCAGCCTGCTCGGCCTGGTACGGCACCTGGCGGAGGTGGAGCGCACCTGGTTCCGGCGGGTGGTCGGCCAGGAGGACGTCCCCCTGGTGTGGTCGCCCGACGGCGACTTCCAGGCGGCGTACGAGCCCGGTACGGCCACCCGCGAGGAAGCGTTCGCCGCCTGGCAGGCCGAGGTGGAGCACGCCCGCCGTATCGAGAGCGCCGTCCCCTCGCTGGACGCGACGGTCTACGCGCCCCGCTGGGGCGCCGATGTGTCCCTGCGCGTCGTGCTGCTCCACGTCATCCTCGAATACGCCCGCCACAACGGCCACGCCGACTTCCTGCGCGAAGGCATCGACGGCGTGGTGGGGCCCTGAGAGCCGGCGTCCCGAGGAGTCGCCGTACGCACGGCCCCGGCCGCCCCGCATGCACGCATCCTTCAGTCGCGCCCTGCCCGGTGGAACAAATCTGCACATCGCCCGGAGCGCGCTACCGCCGCGGTCGCACGGCCCGACAGAATTCCGTCAGATCACCGCCCGGCCGCAGGCATTCCCACCCGGCTGACACCCGCACGCTGAACGGGGACCGTTCTTCTTCTCTCCTTTCATCCGTCGTCCGAGGGGAAAACCGGGAATCCGGCGGCAGTACGACGATGACCGCGACGACCACGAACGGAAGTGATCCAGGGTGACCGCCGATATCGCTGCCAACAACGAGCTGAGTCCGGCCGCTGCGAAAGGACGCATGCTGGACTTTCAGAACGGCCTGAGGATGGCGCATCTGCTGTACGTCGTCGCCGAACTGGGGGTGGCCGATCAGCTCGCCGACGGCCCGCTGCCGGTCGACGAGATCGCCAAGCGCGTCGACGCGCATCCGGGCGCCCTGTACCGCGGCCTGCGGGCCATCGCGGGACAGGGCGTCTTCACCGAGGTGGCGCCCAGCACCTTCGCGCTCAACCCCATGGCCGAGACGCTGCGCTCGGACGTCCCCGGCTCGCTGCGGGACCACTTCCGGTACGAGGGCCTGCCGGCGCTCCAGCAGGCGTACGCCGCGCTCGGGCACAGCATCCGGACCGGGCAGAGCGCCTTCGAGCATGTGCACGGTACCGACCTGTTCTCGTACCTGACCGCCCGCCCGGAACTGGGGGAGGTGTTCAACAGCGCGATGGGGGAAATCGTCCGTCACCTCCAGAGCGTCGCGGTCGAGGCGTACGACCTGTCCGGAATCCGGCAGATCGTGGACATCGGCGGCGGCCACGGATATCTGGTGGCCCGCATCCTGCAACGCTATCCGGAAATGCGCGGTGTGGTGTTCGACCTCCCGGAAGTCGCGCCGGGAGCCGTCAAGGTGCTCACCGAGGCCGGCGTCGTCGACCGCGCCGAGACGGCCGCCGGCGATTATCTGGCCGCGGTCCCCGCCGGGGCCGACGCGTATGTCATTTCGCACGTGGTGCATCAATTGAGCGACGCCGAGGCGACCACCGTGCTGAAGAACATCCGCGAGGTCATGGACCCGGCCGGCCGGGTCGTCATCCTCGACCCGGTGATTCCGGAGGGTGACGTCCCGCACCCCGGGAAATTCCTGGACATCGTGATGATGGCCCTGACCACGGGGCGGGAGCGCACGGAGGCCGAGTTCGCGGCCCTGTTCCGGGCGGCCGGGCTGCGCCATGTGGAGACGGTGGCACTCTCGGCGCCGTCCAGCGTCATCGTGGCCGCGGCCGACTGACGCAGCAGACAGCAGACAGCAGGCGGCAGACAGATCGGAAGGCAGATCAGCAGACAGATCAGCAGACAGGGAACAGGGCCTCCTGGCCGCTCGGGTCCGCCACACCGCCCGGGCACCAGGAGGCCCTGTCCTCGTCCGGCTCAGACCCCCAGCACCGCCCGGGCGGTGAGGAAGTAGATCACCAGCCCGGTGGCGTCCACCAGCGTCGTGACCATGGGTGCCGAGACCACCGCCGGATCGATGTGCAGGCGCTTGGCCAGCAGCGGCATGGTGCCGCCGACGGTCGCCGCCCACCCGCAGACGAGTACCAGCGCGACGCCGACCACGAGAGCGATGCGCGCGCCCACGAACGCCGTACCGAGCGCCACCCCGAGGACCGCCAGCATCGTGCCGAGCACGACCCCCACCCGGCACTCGCGCCAGATGATCGCGGGCAGGTCGGAGCTGCGTATCTCGCCCACCGCCAGCGCGCGTACGGCGGTGGTCGCCGCCTGCGCCCCCGCGTTCCCGCCGGTGCCGATCAGCATCGGGATGAACATGGCGAGCTGGGTGACCTTCTCAAGGGTGCTCTCGAACGCCTGGGTCACCGTCACGGTGAGCGTCGCGGCCAGCAGCAGGAGCAGGAGCCAGACGACCCTGTAGCGCGCGACCTGCCACACCGTCGCCGCCATGTAGTGCCCGCTCCACGGAGCCGACCCCGACTGCCGCGCCACGTCCTCCGTGTCGGCCTCCTCGATCACCTCGACCGCGTCGTCGATGGTGAGCAGCCCGACCAGCCGTTCCTCACTGTCGACGACGGGCAGGTCCAGGGTGTTCGTCTCACGCATCAGACGCGCCGCGTGCTCCGCGGAGTCGGCGGCGTGGGCGCGGGGGGCGTCCGGGACGACGAGGTCGCGGACGTCGCGGCCCAGTGGACTGAGCACCAGCTCCCGCAGCTCGACGACGCCGGTCAGCCGGCGCCCGGCGTCCACCACGGGCAGCGTGTAGATGGTCTCGGCGCCGGCGCCCTTGGCGCGGACGATCTCCAGCGCCTGCTGGACGGTCGAGCGCTGGTCCAGCACGACCACCTCGGGCGTCATGTAGCGCCCTACGGAGCCCTCCGGGTAGCCCAGGAGGGCGGCGGTCACCTGGCGTTCGTGCGCGCCGAGCCCCGCCAGGACCCGCTGGACCACCTTGGCCGGGGCCTCGCGGAGCATCCGTACCCGGTCGTCGGGGTCCAGCTCCCCGACCAGTTCACGGAAGGCCACGTCCCGCAGCCCCATCAGGATGGCCTGCTGGTCGACGGGCTCCAGTTCCTCGAAGACCCGGATGGCCTCGTCCTTGTCCAGGAGCCGGAAGGCCACGACCGCGTCGACGGCGTGCATACGGGCCAGTTCGTCGGCGATGACATGGGGCGGGCGCTGGCCCAGCAAGCGCTGGGCGCCGCGCAGGTCGTGGCGTTCCAGAGCGTCCTGGAGGTCGGTGGGCAGGGCGTCGTCGGGCAGCTGGGTGTACGTCATGACAGGAGTCACCTCGGCAGGTGGTACGACGGAGTTCCGCTACGGAGCGAGGCGCGTACCGACGCCGTGCCCGCCGGGCGGCGGGCCGGCCGGGCCGGTTCACTCCATGCCGAAGTGCGGAACGCCGGTACGCGAGGTTGGACTGGGAGGTTCGCTCTGCATGGCGAACCACCTCCCTCCACTGCGTACGGGCTCGAACTCGTGCCATGACAGGGTGGTGCTGCCGTGCGGTGGGCAGGTTCTGCCCGGAACACCCGGAACCGGCTCACCGGAGCCGTACGGCCGCTGTCAGGCTCGGGCGACCAGCGCGAACGGCACGCCGGACGGGTCCTCCAGCACGGCGACCCGGCCGACACCGGTCACGTCGGCGGGGGCGGAGACGACGGTGCCGCCCAGCGAGGCGGCCGTCGCCGCCGCGGTGTCGGCGTCCTCGACACCGAAGTGCAGGGTCCAGCCCGGCGCGGCCGCGCGCCCGCTGGTCAGGCCGCCGAATTCCACCGTGTCGCCGGCCGCCGTGACACGCGTGACGTCGCCTGCCGCCGGCGGCACGTGCGTCCAGCCGAAGACCTGGGCGTAGAACGCGGCGGAGCTGCCGGTGTCCGGGGTGCCGAGTCCGGACCAGGACGGTGTGCCGGGCTCGCGCACCAGGCCGGACCCGGGGTGCTTGTCCGGCTCCCAGGCGCCGAAGACCGCCCCGTCGGGGTCCTGGTAGACGGCGGCGCTGCCGGCGACCGACACCTTCCGCGGCGGGCTGACCACGCTGCCGCCGGCCGCCTCCACCGCCTTCGTCGTCGCCGTCAGGTCGTCCGACATGAAGTAGACGCTCCAGCCGGCCGAGTGCTCCTCGCCCTCCTTGAGCTTGATCGCGCCGACGATCTTCTCCCCGCGCAGGGTGAAGTTCACGTAGCCGCCGGGCAGTTCGAGGGATTCCCAGCCGAAGAGGGAGCTGTAGAAGGAGCGCGCGGCGGCGACGTCGGGAGTGTCGAGGTCCGCCCAGCACGGTGCGCCCGGAAGGTGGCGAGTGATCTTCATCGTTCTCTCCTCATACTGCGACGATCGGTCTCCGGCGGTGAGCCGCTCGGCGGCTCGGCCCGACCAGCGTGGCGGCCCCCTGCGGCGCGGCTCCAGCCGCAGCCGGTAACTCGTGGATTCCTTCCTTCGACCGGGCCGGTGCTGAAGATTTCGCTCACCGCGCGCCGGTGGATCCGGCCCCCGGTGAACGCCCGCGCCGGGACGCGCGAGGCCGGAGAGCTCCTCGGGGGCGGAGCTCTCCGGCCGGGCGGGGACGCGGACGGTCCGACGGGGCCGCTGGACCGGTCCCGTCGGCGGGCAGCGGCACCGACGGGGGCTGCCCGCCGCGTCCCGTACAGGGGCGGAGGCGGTCACCGGCCTCCGCCGGATGCGGCGGCCACGGCCCGGGCGCCCCGCACCACGCGTTCGGCCTGGACGCGGGCCGCGTTACGGGTGACGTCACCGACCGGTACGGTGCCGCCGACGTCGTGATGCGCCGTCCCGTAAGGGGTGCCGTCGACGTACTTGCCCGGGTGGGTGAAGCCGGGCGCCACCACGATGCCGCCGACGTGGTGGAAGGAGTGCGTCAGGGCCGGCAGAGTCGGCTCGTCGCCTCCGTGCTGCTGCCCGTGGACGTGAAGCCGCTGTAGACCGTGCCGGCGAGCGCTCCCTCGCGCCAGGCGCCTCCCAGCGTGTCGATGAACTGTTTGAGCTGGACGGAGACGGTGCCGAACCGGGCCGGTGCCCCCACGAGGACGGCGTCGGCCCACACGGTGCCCCCGGCGTCGGCCAGGGGACGCAGGCTGTCGCAGCGGCGTCGGCGGCCCAGGCGGGCGGTGCCGCGACGACGTCCGGCGGTGCCGGTTTTGGGTCCTTGCGCAGCCGGACGTCGGCGCCCGCCTTCTCGGCCGTCTCCGCGATCTCGCGGGCGCTGTCGGCGACATGGCCGGTGGCCGGGTGATGGACCGCGGCGACCGACACCGCGCCCTTCATGGCGACACTCACCAGTCCGCCAGGTGCAGCACCTTCAGCGGCTCCCCGGCCCCCGTCGCGGGGGTGCCGGCGGCCGGGCGGGCGAACGCCCGGTTGTGGTACACGAGCGGTGCCCGGTCGTCCGCGTAGGTGTCCACGACGCGGCCGAGGAGGACGCTGTGGTCACCCGCGTCGACGACGGAGTGCGCCGTGCAGGCGATCCGGGCGCAGGCGCCGGGCGAACCGGGCAGCCCCAGTTCGCAGGGCGCCATGTTCCCCGCGGCGAACCGGTCGGCCCCGGACCGCGCGAAGCGCCGCGCGACCGCTTCCTGGTCGTGTGCCAGGACGTTGACCAGGAAGCGGCCGGCGGACGTGAACGCCTGGTGGGTGCTGGCGGTCTTGGCCAGGCAGACCAGCACGAGGGGCGGGTCCAGGGAGACGGACGTGAAGGAGTTGGCGGTGAATCCCCAGCGTCTTCCCGTGCCGTCGGCCGTGGTCACCACGGTCACCGGGCCGGGAACCCTGGCCATCGTGTGCGTCAGGGCGGTGCGTTCCATCGTGTCCCCTCCGGGGTCGTCGCGGGTCACGGCTGCAGACGGCCGGCACGCCATCCGTGGCCCTGGCGGTCGTAGCGCAGCCTGCGGTGCAGCCGCTCGGAGTCCGCGCACCAGAACTCCACGGCGACCGGAGCCAGCAGGTACCCGACGTAGTGGGCGGGTCGGGGCAGCGGCGTGCCGGTGGCGCCCAGCCGGGCCGCTTCGGCGCGCAGCGCCGCCACGGCCGCCGCGTCGTCGAACGGTTCGCTCTGCCGGGAGACCGCGGACATGGCGTGCATGGGCACCGGCCGGCCGAACCAGAGCGCGTCGGACCCGGCGTCGCCGAGCTGCGTCACCGGTCCGGAGAGGATGAGCTGCTGGCCGGTCTCGCGCCAGTAGAGCAGGCCGGACGCCCATCCGGTGGCGGCCAGTTCGGCGCCCTTCCGGCTGGTGCTGTGGCTGGCGAAGACCGGCCCTCGGTCGGTGAACTCGGTGATGGCCACGATGCGGTTGGAGGCCCGGCCCGCGCGGTCGGCGGTGGCCAGGGCGAGCGCACGGGGCTCCCGCACGCCGCGCGCGGCCGCCTCGGTGAGCCACCGGCGGGCGAGCGGCAGGGGATCGGCCGGCGGGTCGTCGTACTCGGGGAAGCCGAGGCCGACCTCACCGGTGAGGCTTTCGAACTGGCTGGTGTTCACGTGTCCTCGCTAGACGTAGAGGGTGCCGCTGGCCGCTATGGCGCCGTGACCGCCGACCCGCACGCTGCGGACGTGCTCGCCCGTGCCGTCCGCGGTCGCCAGCATGAGGGAGGGGCGGCCCATCTCGACCCCCTGGAGGATCTGCAGCTCCGCCCCGTACGGGCTGAGTCCGTGCCGGGCGAGGTGCAGGGCGAGCGGGCCGGCGGCCGATCCCGTCGCGGCGTCCTCGACCACCCCGTAGGCGGGCGAGAACATCCGTGTCCGCCAGTGGATCCCGTCGCCGGCGAAGCAGTTGGCCGCCATGTCCGGGAACCGGCTCAGCGCCCGGTGGTCCGGCTCCAGGGCGGACAGTGCCGCCACGCTCTCCAGCCCCACGAAGACGTGCCGGGGGCCGTTGCGGTAGATCTCGACCGGCGCCGTGGACCGTGCGACGCCGAGCGCCGCCAGTAGCTCGGCGCGCTGTGCGTACGGCTCCCACGTGGGGATCGGCTGTTCCATCCGTACGGCCGGGACGCCCTCGTCCTCGCGCAGCTCGAACGGGATCAGCCCCATGGCCGTCTCCAGCAGGAGCCGGTCCTCCTTCAGGGTGTGGCCCAGGGCCACCGCCGTGCCGAGCAAGGGGTGCCCTGCGAAGGGCAGTTCGTTGACCGGGGTGAAGATGCGGATGCGGGCGTCGCCGCCGCGCTCCGGCGGCAGGACGAAGGTGACCTCGGAGAGGTTCATCTCCCGGGCGATGCGCTGCATCGTCGCGGCGTCCAGGTCGGCGGCGTCGAAGAAGACGGCCACGGGATTGCCTTCGAGCGGACGCCGCGCGAAGGCGTCCACGACTAGGTATGCGTGCATGGTGCCTCTTCCCCCTGGGTGGATGTGATGGCTGCCCCCGCCGGCGTGAACACCGGCCCCAGGCCGTGGAGTCCGGGGTGTACGTACGCTCCTTCGACCATGGCCTCGATGCCGAACCCCGCCCGGTGGTCGGGCGGGCGGCCGATCAGCTCCGCGGCACGGTTCGCCGGCAGGACGGCCGGGCGGCCGGACTCCCAGAGCATGACCGCGCCCCAGCGGTTGTGCTGCCGGTCCGCCATCCAGAACTTCAGCCGCAGCCCGGGGACGTCGCACCAGGCGTCGGCGGCGCCGTCCCGCAGGTGGGCGCGCAGCGAGTCGATGGTCTGCGGAGAACCGTCGAGTTCCCACCAGGCGATGTCAGCCCGCACGGCCGAGCACCTCCCGTACGGTCTGCCCGACGATGCGCGGCCCGTCGACGGTGAGGACCGACTCGGCGTGGAACTGCATCGAGGCGAACCCCGGGCCGCGCAGGGCGTGCACCTGGCCGGTGTCCCGGTCCCGGCTGACCTCCACCGGCCCGATCCCCTCGACGTCCAGCTTGTCCTCGCCGCTGCGGGCGGCGAACGTGTTGTAGAAGCCGACGCGTTCACGGGAGCCGAACAGGTCGATCTCCCGCTGCACGCCCTGGTTCGGCACGTCCCGCCGGACCAGGCCGAGACCGAGGGACATGCTGAGCACCTGGTGGCTCAGGCACACCGCGACGAAGGGCCGGCGCAGCTCCAGCAGCTCCTCGACGGCCGCACGCAGATGACCGATCCTGGGGTCGGCGACGGCCCGGGGATCACCGGGGCCGGGGCCGAGCACCACCAGGTCGTGACCGCCGAAGGCGTACGGCTCGTCGAACCGGCTGACCGTCACCTCCAGGCCCTGCGCGCGCAGCTGGTGACCGATCATCGCGGTAAAGGTGTCCTCCGCGTCGACGACCAGTGCCTTGAGCCCCTCCAGCCCGGTGACCGTGGGCCGGCGGCCGGCCGAGTCCTGCAGCCAGAACTGGGCGATGCCGGCGTTGCGGCGGCTGAGGGCGGCGCGGACGTCCGGATGCGTACCGAAGCGGCGGGGGTGCCCGGCCTCCAGGGCGCCGAGCAGCCCGGCGGCCTTGGCGCGGGTCTCCGCGACCTCGGCGACCGGGTCGGAGTGGCGTACGAGCGTGGCGCCCACCCCGATGCGGACGCGGCCGTGCGCGTCGATGTCGGCGGTACGGATGAGGACGGCCGAGTCGAGGGAGCGCTCACCGCCGGCTTCCCGGCCGATCAGCGCGGCCACCCCGCTGTAGTAACCGCGGCCCTCGGGCTCGTACTTCCCGATGACGCGGGCCGCGCTCTCCAGCGGGCTGCCCGTGACGGTGGGGGCGAACATCGTCTCGTACAGGATCTCGCGCACGTCACGGCCGGTGCGCCCCTCGATGAAGTACTCCGTGTGGGCCAGCCGGGCCATCTCCTTGAGGTACGGGCCCAGGACCCGGCCGCCGCCCTCGCAGATGCGGGCCATCATCTTCAGCTCCTCGTCGACGACCATGTACAGCTCGTCGGTCTCCTTGCGGTCCGCGAGGAACTCGGTGACGCCCTCCAGCGTCGGCCCGGCGGGCGGGTACCGGTAGGTGCCGCTGACCGGGTTCATCACGGCCGTCCCGCCGCGCACCGAGATGTGGCGCTCGGGCGTGGCGCCGACGAAGGTCCGGCGGCCGGTGTGGATGAGGAAGGTCCAGTACGCCCCCTGCTCCCGCTCCAGCAGGCGCCGGAAGAACGCCAGCGCGCTGTGCGGCGAGTAGTCACCGAGGTCCGCCACGAACGAGCGCTTGATGACGAAGTTGGCGCCCGCGCCCGTGCCGATCTCGTCCGCGACCACCCGCCGTACGGTCTCGGCGTACTCCTCGTCGTCCACGTCGAAGCCATGGGCCGTCACGTGCGCCGGCGTGTCCGGGAGCCGTGCGAGGAGTTCGGACACGGGCACCGTGGCCTGGCTGCCGACCGACAGGGCGATGACCGGGCAGCCGTCGTCGGGCGCGGTGAACCCCCGCTCGGTGAGCTGCCGGTACGGCACCACGACCAGGACGTCGTGGTCCGTGCCGGACGGGCCGGCGCCCGCCTCGGTGAGCGGGATGTCCGCCAGCGTCCCGGGCAGTGTGACCTCTCCGGCCAGGACGTCGACGGTGTCCGGAGCCCCGGACTCCGGCCGGTGCAGCAGGGCGAACGCGGCCGGTTCCAGGTTCAGCACGCTGCGGAGCAGGCCGTCGGTGTCCGGGCCGCTCATGCGAACACCTCCGCGGACGGCAGGACCATCGCGCAGCGCTGCGCCGCGTAGTCCAGGGCGAGCCGGTGGTGGTTCTCGGAGAAGTCACCGAGCGCGTCGGCGGCCAGGAACGTCCGGAGGTCGTGCGTGAAGGCCTCCAGCGCTGTCGCCAGGATGCCGACGTGCGCGTACACACCGCACACGATCAGCTGGTCGCGGCCCGCCGCCCGCATGCGCTCCAGCAGGTCCGAGCGGAAGAAGGCGCTGTAGCGCCACTTGGTGAAGGTCCAGTCGCCCTCCGCCGGGGCCAGCTCCGGCGTCACCTCCCGGTCGGCCGGGTCGGTACGCATCCCCGGCCCCCAGAAGTCCTTCAGCAGCCCGCGCTGCTCGTCGGTCATCCGGCCGGGCTGCGCGGTGTACGCCACCGGCACTCCGAGAGCCGCGCAGCGCTCGCGCAGCGCGGCGGCGTTGTGGACCAGGCCGGTGCGCAGCGGGTCCGGCAGGGCGTGGAGGAAGTAGCGCTGCATGTCGTGGACGAGGAGGACGGCACGCTCCGGGCGCGGGGTCCACTGCGCGAGGTTCTCGGGCAGGCTCCCGGCCGTGGGCAGGGGGTACGACGCGATGGGGGGCAAGCCGGCCATGGGACGGTTCCTTTCGGGCGGTGCGGCCGAGACGGCGGTGGCGTTCACAGAGCGTCGGACCAGGCCGTGACGAGGGAGACGGCCTGCCGTGAGTTGAGGCGGGGGTCGCAGAAGGTGGTGTGGCGGCCGCCGGCCGAGCCGTACGCGGAGGCGTCGGCGACGCACTCGGTCACGTCGTCCGGGGTGGTTTCCAGGTGCAGTCCGCCGGCCGTACCGCCCGCGGCCGCCACCGCGCGCCGGAACCCGGCGACCTCCCGGGCCAAGGTGGTCAGCAGGCGGGTCTTCCGGCCGTCCGGGGTGGTGACGGTGTTGCCGTGCATCGGGTCGCACAGCCAGATCACCGGGTGGCCCGCGGAGCGGACCGCCGCCACCAGGGGCGGCAGGCGCTCGCCGACGGCGTCGGCGCCCATACGGGCGATCAGGGTGAGGCGGCCCGGTTCGCGGAGCGGGTCGAGCCGCTCGCACAGGGACGTGATCTCCTCGGTGGTCATGGCCGGGCCGACCTTGCAGGCCACCGGGTTCACGACGTCGGCGAGCAGGTCGACGTGGGCGCCGTCCAGCTGCCGGGTCCGTTCGCCGATCCACGGCCAGTGCGTGGAACCGAGCCAGCGCCTGCCGTCACCGACCTCGCGGATCATCGGGACCTCGTAGTCCAGGAGCAGCGCCTCATGGCTCGTCCACACCAGGGGCTCGATGCTCGGCCAGGCGCGCGGGGCCGGCGCGCGCCAGCCCAGGTGTTCCATGATGTCGCCGGCCGCCATGTAGCCGGTGAGGATGCGCAGCGGGTCCGGCCGCCGGCTCTCCGGGTCGGGTTCCGGGCTGTTGACCATGTGCCCGCGGTACACGGGCAGGACCAGGTCGCCGACCTGCTCGAAGGAGTGGGACCGCGGCTTGGCGAACTGTCCCGCGATGCGCCCGACCCGGACGACGGGCTTGCCGGTGACCAGCTTCAGCGTGGTGGCCAGCAGATCCAGCACGGCGGATTTTCGCCGGACGTGGTCCGCGGTGCACTCCTCCGGGTTCTCCGCGCAGTCGCCCGCCTGCACCACGTGTGCCTCGCCCGCGGCGACGGACGCCAGCAGCGACCTGAGCGTGTGCACGTCGTCCACGCGGACCAGCGGCGGGCGGGCGGCGACGATGTCCCGCACCCGCTGGACCTGTGAGAGATCGTTCCATTCGGGTTGTTGCAGGGCCTTGGCCCCTTGCATTCCGGTTAATGCGTGTCCCACGACTGTGCCCCCCGTGCGGCGAAAGGGATTTACGGCCGGATGGTGACGGGTCCGCGGTGTGCGGACGGCCCGTCAGGTGGGAATTCCCTCGCGTTCGATGCGCGGGACGTCGATGCCCAGCGAGCGGAACTGCTGGCACGGGTTCATGAACTCGCGCTGCTGCTTGATCTTCCCGTTCTCGAACAGGAAGGAGTGCAGGAAATGGTTGCGGTAGTGGCCTTCGGGATATCCGGGGAAGCGAATCTTTCCCGCTCCGTCGCATTCGGCCCAGAAGCGGTCCGGGTCCTGGGTGTCGAACACCTCGATGTTGAACCAGGCCCAGTCGGGAAAGCACTTCAGCGACCAGACGGCGTGTTCGCCCAGCCGGTCGCGGCCGCGGATGACGATCGGTTCGCCGCTTTCCGTGGTCCACAGGCCGCCGACACCGTCCTCCGTGAAGAGCAGGTGCCGTCGGAGCCGGTCTTCGCCGCGGGTGTGCAGGTACTGCTCGACGACGGCGCGGTTGCGGGAGCGCACCTCGGCCTCGTCGGCGGGGGTTCGGGGCTCGGCCATGACTGTCCTCAGCTGTGGGAGCGGGGGGTGGGGTCCGGGGTGTCCCGGGTCAGACGATGAAGCTGATGTCGCGGGGGTCCTGGCCGACCAGGGCGCGTCCGTAGACCTGCTCGGGGATGCCCATGCCGAAGCCGGCGTGCCGGCTGCCGACGTTGATGTCGCGCCAGAGCCGCTGCAGCGGGTTGGCCTCGTTGAAGGAGGCGGAGCCGTGCGCGGTCACCAGGGTGTCGACGGCCTCCCGGCACCACCGGCCGACCAGGGCGGACTCCAGCCGGTTGCGGGCCCGTACGTGCAGGTCGGTGTTGGTGCCGGCCCGGGCGTACCGGTCGACCGTGTCGGCGATGCGGGTGGCGACCAGCTTCGCCGTATCGATCTTCGAGGTGGCGTCGGCGAGATCGAGCTGGAAGGTCGGCGACTGGGTCTGGTCCCGGTAGGCCGAGCCCGCGACCGGACGGCTGGGGGCCTTGTCCCGGACGTGGGCGAGGGCGGCTTCGGCGCCGCCGATCAGCGAGCCGGTCAGCCCGATGGCGAACAGGCCGGTCAGGCTGTTGCGGTAGGGCAGGTCGGGATCGACCGTGCCGTCGGTCTCGCCGTTGAGGACGGGCAGGTAGGGCAGCAGCCGGTGGCGGGGGACGAACAGCCGGTCGGCGACGACGGTGTTGCTGCCGGTGCCGCGCATCCCGGCGAAGTGCCAGGTGTCCTTGACGGTGATCTCTTCGGCCGGCATCAGCGCGAAGTGGATGTCCGGGCGGCCCTCGGCGGTGGGGACGGCGATCAGGGCGCTGACCCACCGGGCGTGCAGGCTGCCGGAGACGTAGGCCCACTCGCCGCTGACGACGACGCCGCCGTCGGCCTGCTCGACGTCCTGCGCCGGCAGGCCCAGGACCAGCGCGCACGCGGCGTCGGGGTCGGTGCCCCACACCTCGTCGCCGGCGGCTGGGGGGAACAGCGACGCCACGAAGTTCCCGGCGTTCAGGACGCCCGCGATCCAGGCCGCGGAGCAGCACCCGCGGCCGAGCGCCACGGCGACCTCCAGGAGGGTGCGCATGTCCGCCTCGTAACCCCCGTAGCGGCGCGGCGTCCGCAGCCGCAGCAGGCCCGCCCCGGTCATGGCGGAAATGACCCGGGCGGAGACGCGGCGTTCACGTTCGCAGTCGGCGGCGTCCTCCCACAGCAGTTCCCGTAAACCCTCGGCCCGCTTCACGAGTTCGACACGGTCCGGGACCTGGACGGCGGTGGTGGCCACTGGATCTGACATTCCGCATCATTCCTTTCGGGGAGATCGGCTCGGGGGTCGGTGCCGAAACGCTAGACTTCCGAAATTGCCGGAGTCAAGAGCGTCAATTCCGGTGCGCAGAGAATTCAGAGAGCCGTGAAATGGCATGCCGTACCGGCACGGCGGCTTTCGTGCCGTGTTCGCTGTTTCGATGGTCCGACGGGTGGCCTTACGGGTCACACCCGGTGCTGTGGACCCTTTTCCCGCCGGTGGCGCAGATTGCCGATGACGACCCGTCCGACCGTGGCCGGGCGGAGCAGGATCGTGGGCGGCGAGAGCAGGGAACTGACCTTGACGAACTCCTGGGTGAGCGCCGAGTCGTGTTCCGCGGCGCTCATCAGCCGGCCGAAGTACGCGTTGCTGATGCGCACCGGCAGCGGGCGCGGGCCCGCCACCTCGGGGAGCGCGAGATCGCTGCCGACGGCCATCTGCCAGGCGACCTCGATGCGCCGGGCGGCCGTCTTGAAGAAGCGGCGCGGCAACTGCCCGACGCCCTGGGCCAGAGCTTCCCGCAGCGCACCGGCCTGGAGCGCGGCCGCGGACATCCCCTGGCCGTAGACGGGGTTGAAGCTGCAGAGCGCGTCCCCGAAGACCAGCAGCCCCTCGGGGAAGCGCGCCAGCCGCTCGTAACGGCGGCGCACGCTCGCCGGATAGCGGTGCGCGACCGGGTCGTCGAGCGGCTCGGCGGCGCACAGCACCTCGAAGACGTCCGGGGGCACGATGGGCTTGGCGAAGTCCAGGAACCCGCTCGGGTCGGTGGGCGGGTGGTGCCCGCCGTACCCGATCAGCGTCAGCATCCAGTGGTCCGCGCCGTGCTGCAGGAAGGTCGCCCCGGTCGGCCGCCCGGGGCGGGCCCCGACGATGACGACCTTCCGCCGGCCGAGAGCGCCCGGAGCCACCTTCAGGTTCCGGCTGACGTACTGGATGTCGATCGCGACCCGGTCCTCCCGCGGCTGGTCGTAGCCCAGCTCCGCCAGCCACCGCGCGGAGCGTCCGCCGCGGCCGGTCGCGTCGACGACGAGGTCCGCGGCGAGCTCCCGCTCCGCTCCGCCGTCGCGGTGCACCACGCGGGCGCCGACGACGCGCCGTCCGTCCGCGGTGCTGACGAGCCCGGCCGCTTCGCAGCGGTCGATGATCTCGACGTCGGGCAGCGCCCGCAGCCGGGCGCGTACCCGGCCTTCCAACTGGGGGCGGCTCGGCTGGAAGGTGGGGGTGGGATCCGCGTAACGGCCCTCCTGGCACAGCAGATGGCCTCCGGGAGCGAAGTGCATCTCGGTGGGCTCCCGGACGACCGGCACGCCGTCCGCCTCGAACTCCTCCAGCAGGCCCGGGAACATCTCCTGGAGCCACTTCGTGCCGGCGGGCAGTATCGCGTGCGCGTGGCGGCCCTGCGGCACCCCGCGCCGGTTGTCGTCCGTCTCCGGCAGCGTGTCCCGGTCCACCAGCGTCACCCGGTCGAACGTGCCGGACAGCACCCGGGCGGCGAAGAGCCCGCCGATGCTGGCCCCCAGCACCACGCAGTGGCTGCCCGGCGCCCTCGGGACGGACCCGCCGGAGCGGCCGCCGCGACGGGCGCGGGGCTCCTCCGGGGCGGGTGGGCGTGCGGTGTCGTCAGGCATGCGATTCCTCCGCTGTGGCTTGAGGGGTGGGGCGGGCGGGTGTCCGCGGGGCGAGCCGGGCGGTGTCACCGGTTTCGTGGCGGCGCGGCCGGCATGCGCGCGGCCGCGGACGGCGCGCAGGGCCCTGCTGCGGGAGACGGGGGCGGCGGTCGTGCCGGAGGGCGAAAAGAGCGGTCCACGTACCGGGATTGCCGCTCGGTGCTCCCCCTGGAAAGAGTCGGTGAACAGGAAGTCGCGAAGTGCTGGGCGAAGTGGCTGCTTCGGGCCGGCCGGCGCATCGTCGCGCGGGGCCGGATTACGTAACGCCTCGGAGGTACCCCGGCAGGCACGTTCCGTTGCCTTCGGAATGTCGCGCAGTCATGCATGGTGGCAGACCCGTGAGAAGGGTCGCCGGGACAGCCCGGCGGCAAAGCAGCCGCTCATGATCGTACTGCACAAAATCCCCCGGCAGGGAACCCGGTAAACCTGGGGACGGCATCTCTTCCGATGCGGCCGAAATCCCGCGCGACGGGGGCGAGGCGCAGCCGGCGGAATTGAGAATTCCGAATTCGGAATTCCGTCTGCCGGCGGGCCGGAGAATTTACCGTCCGTTCACAGAATGGGCGCCGGCGCGGGTCAGGGTTCCGGTGGCCAGCCAGCACGCCGGGAGCGGCGCCACCGTGCGTCCGTGTCCGATGCGCGGGTCGTCGCCCGCGTGCACCTCGGTCTGCCAGCCGTGGCCGCCCGTCCAGGACGCGAGGTCGTCGCGGGCGGAGAGCCAGGAGGCGCCCTGCTCCTCGACCCGCTCGCGCACGGGCCTGCCCTCCTCCGTCAGCATGGCCGCCTTGAGGTGCTCCAGCATGAGCCGGCTCCCGGGGGCGGACAGCTCGGTCAGGCCGGCCAGGATGGCGTCCCCGGCGTCCTGCGTCAGATACATCAAGAGGCCCTCGATCAGCCAGGCCGTAGGCTGCTCCGGGTCGAAACCCGCAGCTCGCAGCGGTGACTGCCAGTCTCCCCGCAGGTCCGCCGCGACCCCGTGGCGCTCGCACGTGAGGGGCAGGCCGGACCGTTCGACCAGGGCGTCCTTGAAGGCCGTCATCTCCGGCAGCTCCACCTCGAACCAGCGGGTGCCGGCCGGCAGGTCCAGCCTGACGGTGCGTCCGTCCACCCCCGCGGCCAGCGTGACGACCTGGCGGATCCCGCCGCGCGTCGCGGCGAGCACCGCGTCGTCGAAGAAGCGCGTACGCACCGCGAAGTAGGCCGGGAAGCCGCGTGCGCTGGTGTGGGTCTGCTGGATCACTTCGGCCACGTCCGCCAGGACGGGGTCCTCCGCCAGGGCCGTGAGCATCGTGGCGGCGAGCGGATCCCGGAACAAAGCATCCGGACGATCACTTTCCAGTTGCCGCATCCACGCGACAAAGAGCGCGGTCTGCCCGACTCCGACCGAGGGCGTCTTCAACTCGACCATAAATTTCTCCCCAAGAAGAGTTCAACTCGATACAAAGAGGCGAGTTCACGGCAGAGGGAACCAGCGCCTGAAACGCCCGTGGAAGCGGCTCGATTTTCTTCGGCGGATGGGACTCGAAAGAGAGCGAAGACAGTTTGTGCCCGTACGCTGCGCCTATCAACTGCGCACAAGCCGACTTGTCCGGGCTGTGCACTGATGGAATTCTGCGGGATTCTGCGGCTGCGATGGTAGCGTGCTCCGCGTCATCTTCAACTTTATTCCACGGAGCAGGCCCCCACTGAAGGATGTGTGCATGCTCGACACCCTGGACCGTGCCCTGATCCACGCGCTGCACATCGACGGCCGCGCGCCCTTCAGCCAGATCGCCGTCGCTCTCGACGTCTCCCCCCAGACCGTCGCCCGCCGCTACCGCCGGCTGCGGGACGAGGCATCCCTACGTGTCGTCGGGCTCGCGGACCCGCACCGGGCCGGGCGGACCCAGTGGCTCGTCAGACTCACCGCAGCGGCCGGCTCCGCGCAGGACCTCGCGCACGCCCTGGCCCGCCGGCCGGACACCTCGTGGGTCAAACTCACCTCCGGCGGCACCGAGATCGTGGCGGTCATCCACACCCCCACCGACGATGTCGCGGGCAACTCCCTGCTGCTGCGCGACATCCCGCGTACCAGCAACATCACCGCCGTGTCCGCCCACTGCCTGCTGCACATGTACCTCGGAGGCCCCACCAACTGGCGCCGCAGCGCCGACACCCTCAGCGAGGAACAGCAGCGGATCCTGAGAGCACCCGAGGCAGCCGACAGCGCGTACGTCCCGGTGCCCCGCCGGCTGACCGACGCCGACGCGGACCTGCTGGTCGCACTGCAGAAGGACGGGCGCGCCAGCCACGCGGAACTCGCCCAGGCCACCGGCTGGTCGCCGGTCACCGTCGCGCGCCGCCTGGCCGATCTGCAGGCGGGCGAGGCCGTGTTCTTCGACGTCGAGGTCGACACCGGGCTGTTCGGCGCCAACACCAGGGCGCTGCTGTGGATGTCGGTCAGCCCCGCCCATCTGGAACACGTGGCGACGACCCTGGCGGGCCACGACGAGCTCGCCTTCGTCGCCGCGACCACCGGCCCCACCAACCTGGTGGCCCAGGCGCTCTGCAGAGACCCGGCCGATCTGCACCATTACCTGGCCCGCCGGCTCGGCTCCCTCGACGCGATCCACACCCTGGAAACCAGCCCGGTCCTGCAGAACGTCAAGGCGGCGAGCCCGATGATCACGCGTCCGGACCGCGGCCGCCGGCCGGCGCCGCCCCTGCGCGCACGGCCGTGAGGACCGAGGGCCGTACACACGACGATGCGGCGGCCGCGCGGCCGCCGCATCGTTCGCCCCGAGAGGCGGCCCGGTCAGGGCTGCGCCGCCTCGGCAGCGTTCTTCGCCGTCATCAGCCTGGCGGAACCGAAGCTCACCACCACCAGCGCGACGGCGACCCAGAACGCGACCTGGACCGCGTGCAGGGAAGCCGAAGCGCCGCCGGGCGTCGCGCTGTTGAGGTAGACGCTGCCCAGGACGGCGACCCCGAGCGTGGCGCCCAGCTGCTGCACGGCGTTCAGCAGCCCGGCGGCCGACCCGATCTCCTGGGGCCGCAGCGGCTGCAGGGCGATGGTGAAGAAGGCGGGCCCGAAGAGGCCGACGCCCAGGCCGATGACGCCCAGCGCGAGCAGCAGCGGCTTGGGATAGGCCGTGGGCTCGGCCGCGTGGTACACGGCGATGGCGGCCAGCGCCCCGACCAGGAGCACGCCGAGACCGATGGACATGGTGCGGTGCCCGTAGCGCCGGACCAGGTGCGCACCGGCCAGCCACGACGCGACGGCCAGGCCGACCGACCACGGAGCGAGCGTCAGCCCCGCGGCGAGCACATCGGTGCCCAGCCCCAGCTGGAGCTGGAGCACGATGACCATCATCAGGCCGTTCGTCACCGCGAAGAACGCCGCCGACGTCACCAAGGCGGCCGGGAAGCTGCGGTGCGCGAACAGGCTCGGCTCCACCAGCGGGCTACGGCCGCCGGCGCCCGCACGGCGCTGGTGCAGCGCGAACCCGGCCATCACCAGCAGACCGGCCACGATGGCGGCCCAGCTCCACCCGGACAGCGCGGCGATGTCGCCGCCGATGAGCGGGTAGACGATGAGCCCGACACCGACCATGGCCAGGAGGGTGCCGGTCACGTCCAGGGTGGGCCGCTGCGGAGCCCGGTTCTCCAGCATCTTGGGGGCGATGGCCAGCACGATCACCGACACCGGCACATTGACCAGGAAGGCCGCCCGCCACGACGAGCCGAACAGGTCGGCGTGGGTCAGGACCCCGCCGAGCACCGGACCGCAGACGGCGGCCAGCCCCATCACCGGGCCGATGCTGCCCAGCGCCTTGGACATCTCGTCACCGGCGAACATCGTCTTGATCAGGCCGATGGTCTGGGGAATGATCACGGCCGCCGCGGCGCCCTGGACCACCCGGAAGGCGATCAGCAGACCCACCGAGGGCGCCAGGGCGCAGGCCGCCGAGGCGAGCATGAAGCCGGTGACACCGATGACGAACACCCGCCGCCGGCCGGCGATGTCACCCAGCCGGCCACCGGTGATCAGCAGCACCGCGAACGGGAGGGTGTAGGCCGTGGTGAACCACTGGATGTCGGACACCGACCCGCCCAGATCGTTGTGGATCGCCGGCGCGGCGACCTGCACGATCGTCGCGTCCAGCAGGTTCATGGCCTCACCGAGCAGCAGGGCGGTGAGCGCCAGCCACCGCCATCGGTACGCCGCTGTGGGAGTCGGCGCGAGCACACGCTCAGCAGTCATCGGAGTTCCTCTCCAGCATCGTCGACACGTCGGCCCGGTCCGCCGGGAAGGGGGCGCCGGGCTCGACCACCGTCAGCGTGGAGGCCCGGGCCGGACGGGCTCCAGCCAGAGCGCGGAGATGGAGGATTCCTTCCGTCGAGGGCTTCCGCGGTCGCGATTTCTCACGCGCCGGCCCGCTGCGCGCACCCGCCCGGCGGCGCCGCCGGGGCGAAGACGAGATCGGCTTACGGTGTGCGCTTCCTTCAGCCGGCCGCCTGGGATGGAAGAAATGCTCCAGTACGCCGCCCTGGCTGGAGGCGGCGGGGGAACTGCTCCACGCTGGGATCCCTTGGTCACCGCACGTGAACCAGGGCCTCATATCCCTACGTTCTTCCTGTTCAGGAGGGGTGCATGGCTGCCCTGCCCGCTACCCAGAGAGAAGTCCGCCTCGTGGCCAGGCCCGACGGGCTGCCCCGGCTGGAGCACTTCGCCGTCGTCGAGACGCCGCCGGCTTCACCGGGGGACGGCGAAGTGCTGGTCCGCAACCGGTTCTTCCAGGTCTTCGCCACGCTGCGGCTGCTGATCTCGGGCGTCACCCAGGACACGCCGTTCCCCGTGCTCAGCCCCGGCGACACCCTGCTCGGGTCGGCGGTCGGCGAGGTCGTCCGGGCCCCGGACGGCGGCCCGCTGCGGCCGGGCGACCTGGTCGCGCACGGGCTGGGCTGGCGCGAGTACGCCGTCGTCCCCGCGGACGGGTGCACCCCGCTGGACCCCGAAGCGCTTCCCGACCCGATCGCCCACCTCCAGCGGGGCTGGACGGCCTACGCGGCACTGACCCGAGGCGTCGAACTCCGCCCCGGCGACACGGTGTTCGTCTCGGCGGGCGGCAGCGGAATCGGCGCGATGGCCGGGGTGATCGCCAAACGGCTGGGTGCCGGCCGGGTCATCGCCAGCACCAGCTCCCAGGAGAAGGCCGACCGCCTCGTGGCCGAACTCGGCTACGACGAGGCCGTCGTGCGCGGCGCCGGGCCGCTCGGCGAACAGCTGGCCAAGGCGGCACCGGACGGGATCGACGTCTTCTTCGACAACGTCGGGGGCGAACAGCTCCAGGCCGCCGTGGAAGCAGCCCGCCCGGGCGCCCGGTTCGTACTGATCGGTGCCCTGTCCGGCCAGCTCAGCGAGCACGGCACCGGTACGTCGGCGCCCGTCCAGCTGGACTCCATGCCGCTCATCCGCAAGCGGATCGAGATACGGGGCTTCAGCTCGGACGACGTCGACGGCGGGGCGGAGTGGACCGAGACGTTCGGCGCCTGGCTCCGGGCGGGCGAGAACGTCTTCCCGCACGCCCGGATCAAGGGCATCGAGCAGGCCCCGCGGGCACTGCTGGAGGTGATCGAAGGGCGGCACGTGGGTGCCGTCATCGTCGAGCTGTAGCTCGGCGCCGTACGTGAGCGACCCCGGTGCCGAACCGTAGCTCGGCACCGTCCGTGAGCAACTCCGGTGAGTCGGGCGGCGGTCCGCCTCCGCCCGACAGGCCCACCTCCCCGCACGCGCCGAGAAGGAGCCCCCGTGCCGCGAGCCACCGCGCAAGTCCTCGACCTTCCCCTCGATGTCCGCCCCGACCCCGACGACCTGATACAGGCCGCCATGGAATGGCACTTCCACCCCGATACGGGATCCCGGTTCTGGCTGGAGCGGGCCGAGGACCTGCCCTTCGACCCCCGCAGCGACATCCGCACCCACGAAGACCTCAGACTCTTCCCCGACGTGACGGCCGCACTGCGCGACGTCCGCGCCGAGGACCTGATCCCGCGGGGCTACGGCCGGCACCCCGACGTCGTCGGGGTGTTCGAGAGCGGCGGGACCACGGGAGCGCCCAAGCGGGTCGTCCTGCTCCAGGACTGGCTGCGGCGCATGCTCCACTGGAGCAACGCCAACCTCGACGCCCACGGCTTCCCCGGCGGCGCCGACTGGCTCGGGCTCGTACCGACGGGCCCGCACATCGTGGGCGAGTACTTCCGCAGGTCCGCGACCAGCCACGGGCGCCGCGGCCACACCATCGACCTCGACCCCCGCTGGGTGAAGAAACTGATCTCCGCCGGCCGGGGCGCCGACGCCGACGCCTACGCCGAACACCTCGTCGACCAGGCCGCGCTGGTGCTGCGTACCCAGGACATCGGCGTCCTGACGATCACGCCCCCACTGCTGGAGCGGCTCGCCCGGCGGGACGACCTGGCCGAGCTGGTCGACGAGAAGGTCCGGGCCATCCGCTGGGGCGGCACCCAGCTGGATCCCGACTCCCGCCACCTCTACAAGACCGAGGTCTTCCCCCGGACGGTCCTGTGCGGCAACTACGGGAGCACCATGATCCTCGGGTTCGCCGGCGAGCGCCCGGGCCTGCCGGAAGAGTCCGGCTGCGTCTTCGACCCCTACAGCCCGTACGTGACGTTCTCGGTCGTCGACCCGGAGACGCTGCGGCCGGTCGCGTACGGCGAACGGGGCCGCGTCCTGGTCCACCACGTCAGCAAGTCGTTCTTCCTGCCCAACAACCTGGAGCGGGACGTGGCGACCCGGACCGAGCCGCCGGCCGGTTCCGTCGGCGACGCGGTGGCGGACATCGCCCCGGTCGCGACCTACGAGAACGAGGCCGTGATCGAGGGGGTCTACTGATGGCGGAGCCGAGCGCCGGCGTCGTACAGCTCGACGCCCTGGGAGCGCGGGGCCCGTACCGGGCCCGTAACCGCACGCCCGTCCTCGACGTCGCGGGCCAGGAGATCGCCGCGCTGAGCCTGGTCCCCTCCCTGTTCGTCGAGCGCACGATGAAGGCCCTGCGCCGGGCCGCCGCGCCCGCGTTCGACGACCGGATCCGGATGATCGGCCGGGCCGGCGAGCTGTTCGCGGCTGCGACGCTGGGGGACCGGTCGCCGGGGGAGTACGCGTACCAGGTCAGCCGGGCCGGCGGCACACCGGTCTCCGTGGTGCGGGCCACCACCCGCGCCATCGCGGACCGGTTGCAGAACATCAGCACCGGCCTGGAGCACGCCCGGCCGGCCGGCTCGGTCACGCGCTGGGACGACCCGCTGACCCGCACCGGCCGCGCGGTGTGGACCCGGCGCGGGAACGTCTTCGCCGTGCACGCGGCCGGCAACCACCCCGGCCCGCACAGCCTCTGGCCGGAAGCGCTCGCCCTGGGCTTCCGCGTCGCGGTCCGGCCCTCCCGGCGTGAACCGTTCACCCCGCACCGGCTGGTCACCGCCCTGCGCGAGGCCGGCTTCGGCGACGACCAGGTGGCCCTGCTGCCGACCGACCACGCCACCGCGGACACCCTGCTGCGCAGCTCCGACCTCGGGCTGGTCTACGGAGGTGCGGACGTGGTGCGCAAGTACGCCGCGGACCCGTCCGTCCTCCCGCAGGGGCCGGGCCGTTCGAAGATCCTGCTGACCGAGGAGATGGACTGGCGGGACCACTTCGAGACCGTCGTCGACTCCGTGAGCGGCCACGGCGGCACCGGCTGCGTCAACACCACCGCCGTCTTCGTCGAGGGCGACCCGGCCCCGCTGTGCGAGGCGCTGGCCGAACGTCTCTCGGCGCTGCCCAGCCTGGCACCGGAGGACCCCGGGGCGGTCCTGCCCGTACAGCCCGCGGCCACCGCCAAGGCCCTGGAGGCGTACCTGCTGGACAAGGCAGCCGGCACCGTACCGTGGCTCGGCGGCGACGGCATCGCCGACCGGCTGGGTGACGGCAGCGCCGTACTGCGGCCCGCCGTCCACCAGCTCGACCGGCCCGACGCGCCGCAGGCCTCGGTCGAACTGCCCTTCCCCTGCGTGTGGGTCGCCCCGTGGACGCGTGCGGCAGGCCTCGCCCCGCTGCGCGACAGCCTCGTTCTGACCGTGCTGACCCACGACACCCGGCTCGTCGACGAGCTGCTGGAGGAGCCGTCGATCAGTAACGTGTACGTGGGGGACCACCCGACGTTCTGGATGCGCCCCGGCATGCCGCACGACGGCTTCCTCGCCGAGTTCCTGATGCGCTGCAAGTCGGTGGTCAGAGACTGAGGCGTGTCCTCCGTGGCGGCGGCGCCCGCCGCCACACCCGAGGGGAGAGGTCTGCTCCTCCCCCCGTCCGCCGGGCTGCCGGGCCCGGATTCCGACCGAGCCGAGCACCGACGTGTGCGGGGTGGCCACCGGCGGCGTGCCGCGCCCTGCCACGCGGTGCGTGAAGGATGGTGTGCGTATGCTCGATGACCTGGACCGCGCCTTGATCCACGCGCTGCACATCGACGGACGTGCCTCTTTCACACAGCTGGCCGACGTCCTGGAGGTGTCCCCGCAGACGGTCTCTCGGCGCTACGACCGGCTGCGCGAGCACGCCGCACTCCGGGTCGTCGGGCTGCCCGACCCCCGCCTGACGGGCCAGGAACAGTGGCTGCTGCGCCTGACCGTGGCTCCGGAGACGGCCCTGGACCTCGCCCACGCCCTGGTCCGGCGTCCGGACACCTCGTGGGTCTACCTCACCGGCGGCGGCACCGAGATCGTCGCGGTGCTCCAGACCCCGCTGGGCACGGCGCACGGCCACTCCCTGCTCCTGCACGAACTCCCGCCCAGCATCGGGCTCACCGCCGTCTCCGCCCACCACCTGCTGCACACCTACCTCGGCTGGCGCACCCCGTGGCGGATGAGCGCCAACGCGCTCACCCCCCGGCAGCAGCGCCGGCTGGGCGGAGCGCGGACCACCGGGCGCGGCGAGTCCCCGGCCGCGGACCGGTACCGGCAGGTACGGCTCACCCCGGCGGACCACGCCCTCATGGACGCCCTGCGGCGGGACGGCCGGACCAGCGTCGGCGACCTCGCCGCCACCACCGGCTGGTCGCCGGCGACGGTGTCGCGCCGGCTGGAGAACCTCGGCGAGGAGGGCGTGATCTTCTTCGACGTGGAGCTCGATCCCACGCTCCTGGGCGGCAACACCAAGGTCCTGTTATGGATGGCGGTCGCTCCGGCCCATCTCGACGAGGTGGCCACCACCTTGGCCCGGCACGGCGAACTCGCTCTCGTGGCCCACACCACCGGCCCCACCAACCTCGTGGCTCACGCACTGTGCCAGGACACCGCGGCCCTGTACCACTACCTCACCCACGGCCTGGGCGCGGTCAAGGCCATCCGCACCCTGGAGACGGCCCCGGTCCTGCGGACCCTCAAAGCGGTGGGAACGATCGCGTCCGCACCGCAGCCGCCCCGCCACGGATGACACGGCGCGCCGGGCGCCCCGACGGGACCGGCGCGCACCATGCGCCCTGGCGCACCACGCACAGCCCCCGCTTCAGGAAGCCGGTGCGGCGCCGGGCCCGGGGGAGGCGTCGATACGCCGCTGCTGCGCCGCGGTGAGGGCGCGGACGACGAAGGTGCCGGCCAGCGCCGCGCCGGCCACGGCCGCGTCGGCGGCCAGGAGCAGGGGTACGTCCCTGTAAGCCCGTTCGACGACGCTGTCCGTGATGCCCGTGTACATCATGCCCACCCCGCTCAGCATCCCGGCGAGCCACAGGCCCCACCACCAGTTCACCGCGCGCGGCAGGCGCTCTCCCGGGGCGCTCGCGCGGTGCACGTCGGCGACGATCCCGCGGGGCACCCACAGGTTCGCGACGGGCACGATCCAGCCCGCGTAGACCCACGCCGAGGCGTGACGCGGCGGCCGCCCGGAGAGGACGCGGGCGTTGTCCCGGACACGCCACAGCCAGACCAGGAAAGCGACCGCGCCAAGGACCGTGGCCGCGTCACCCAGGGCGCTGACGAGGTGGTAGGCATCCTCCAGCGCGGTCAGCGGACGGTGCCGGCCGTCGCCCTGGTCAGGCGGCCCGGCGACCGGCATCCCGGCGGCGGCGAGCCGGACCTGCCACCCGGCCCGGGCCACCCAGGCGAGGCCGGCGAGGGCGAGGGCGGCCCCGGCACAGCGCGCCGCCGCACGGACCGGACGCAGGGAGGACGGCGCTGGAAAGAGCGTTCATCCGGTCATTCTTTCCACACGGGGCCGCGTACGCCGAACACGGCCGGGACACCGGACCCACCGGCCGGCCGCGCCCCTCACACCACGCTCTCCCGCCACGCCTGGTGCAGTTCCGCGAAGCGCCCGCGGCCCGCGATCAGTTCGGCGGGGCTGCCGTCCTCGACGATGCGGCCCGCGGACATCACCAGCACCCGGTCGGCCGTCTCGACCGTGGACAGCCGGTGGGCGATCACCACCGCCGTACGGCCGCGCAGGACCGTATCCATGGCGCGCTGGACCGCGCGTTCGCCGGGGATGTCGAGGGAGCTGGTGGCCTCGTCGAGGATCAGTACCGCCGGGTCGGCGAGCAGGGCACGCGCGAAGGCGACGAGCTGGCGCTGGCCGGCGGAGATCCGGCCGCCGCGCTTGCGTACGTCGGTGTCGTACCCGTCGGGCAGGGCCGCGATGAAGTCGTGCGCGCCGATGGCCCGCGCGGCCTGTTCGATCTCCTCGCGGGTGGCGTCGGGGCGGCCGATGGCGATGTTCTCGGCGACCGTGCCGGAGAACAGGAACGCCTCCTGGGTGACCATGACCACCGAGCGGCGCAGGCCGGTGGTGGACAGGTCGCGCAGGTCCACGCCGTCGACGCGGACCCGGCCGGAGCTGGGGTCGTAGAACCGGGCCAGCAGCTTGGCCAGTGTGGACTTGCCGGCCCCCGTGGAGCCGACCACGGCGACCGTACGGCCGGCGGCGAGGGTGAGGTCGAAGCGCGGCAGCACCTCGCCGCCGGTGCGGTAGGCGAACCGGACCCCCTCGAAGGTGACCTCACGGCCCGGCAGGGAACCGGGCCGCTCCGGCAGCGGCCGCGGATCGGCGGGCTCCGGGACACCCGGCCGCCGGCCGAGCAGCCCGGCGATCTTCTCCAGGGAAGCGGCGGCGGCCTGGTAGGAGTTGAGGAACATCCCGAGGCGGTCGATCGGGTCGTACAGACGCCGCAGGTAGAGCACCGCGGCCGCCAGGACACCCAGCGCCAGGCTGCCCGCGGCCACCCGGTACGCGCCCCACAGGACCAGCGCGGCCACCGCGACGTTGGCCACCAGGCGCGAGGAGACGACATACCGGGCCATCTCCAGTATCGCGTCGCCGTTGGTGCGCTCGTGGTGGCTGTTCAGCCGGGCGAACGCCGCGTCGTTGGGACGCTCGCGCCGGAACGCCTGCACCGGCCGGATGCCGTTGAGGGTCTCGGTGAACTTCACGATGACGGCGGCCATCGCCGACGACTTCACGCTGTAGACCCGCTGCGAACGGCGCTGGAAGGAGCGTACGAGCAGGTAGAGCGGACCGGCGGTGGCCACGGCGGCGGCGCCCAGGCCCCAGTCGAGGTAGAGCAGCGTCGCCGTGATGCAGACCGTGGCCAGGACGATGGAGATCAGCTCTTGGAGGCCCTCGTTGAGCAGCTCGCGCAGCGCCTCCACGTCGGTGGTCGCGCGGGAGATCAGCCGGCCCGACGTGTAGCGCTCGTGGAAGTCCAGGCTCAGTGCCTGGCCGTGCCGGAAGATCCGGCCCCGCAGGTCGAGCAGGACGTCCTGGCTGATCCGTGCGGAGAGCCGGACGAAGACGTACTGGAGTCCACCGCCCGCCGACGCGCACAGCAGGTAGGCCGCCGCCACGGCGATCAACGGGCCGTGCGAGCCCGCCCGCAGGGCCGGGACGGCGTGGTCGATGGCGAAGGCGACCAGCAGCGGTCCGGCCTGTACGGCGGCCTGCTGGAGCAGCAGGAGGACGGCCGCCGCCCAGGCGGCACGGGTGTGCGGGCGCAGCAGCGAGCCCAGCAGGCGGCGGGAGGCGCCCTTGGCGGTGGGCAGGATGTCCTGTTCGAAGGCCTCGGAGGCGTCGGAGGTGGTGGCGGGGCCGGCCGGGGGAGAGGAGGGCGGGCGGGGCGTGCTGTCGCCGTCGGGCGCGTCACCCGTGGCCGTACCGGTGTCCGTGCTCGTCGTCATCGCACGCTCTCCCCTTCGCGTCGGACCGCGCCCCCGTCGTCCACGGCGCCGGACATCAGTGCCGCGTACTCGGCGTTCTCCCGCAGCAGTTGGTGGTGGGTGCCGACCGCCGCTATCCGGCCGCCGGACAGCAGCGCCACCCGGTCGGCGAGCAGGACCGTGGACGGGCGGTGGGCGACGACCAAGGCGGTGGTGGTGGCCAGTACCTGCCGCAGCGCCGCCTCGACCAGCGCCTCCGTCTGCACGTCCAGCGCCGACAGCGGATCGTCCAGGACCAGGAAGCGGGGCCGGCCGACCACCGCGCGGGCCAGCGCGAGCCGCTGCCGCTGCCCGCCGGACAGGCTCAGCCCCTGCTCGCCGACCTCGGTGTCGCGGCCCTGCGGGAGCGCGTCCACGAACCCGTCGGCCTGGGCGACGCGCAGCGCCCGCTGGAGGTCCTCGGGACCGGCGTCCTCCCCGCCCATCAGGACGTTCTCCGCGGCGGTCGCGGAGAACAGGGTCGGCTCCTCGAAGGCCACCGCGACCCGGGAGCGCAGCTCGTCGCGGGTCAGCGCCGTGATGTCCGTACCGTCGAGGGTGATACGGCCGCCGGTCACCTCGTGGAGCCGGGGGACGAGCGCGGTGAGCGTGGTCTTGCCGCTGCCCGTCGCCCCGACCAGGGCCAGCGTCTCACCGGGACGGATGTGCAGGTCGACGCCCTGGAGGGTGGGCGGGGCGCCGGCGGGGGCGTCCGGATAGCGGAAGGTGACGTCGTGGAAGGCGAGGCCCGTGGCCGTTCGGTCGGCTCCGGAGGCGGGCCCGGAGGCTGGACCGTTCACGTGCCCGTTCGCTCGTCCGTCCGCGTGTCCTTCCGGATGCCCGTCCGCTCGTCCGGCCGCCTCTTCGCGGCGTGCCGCCTTCCGCGCGTCCTCCAGGTCCGCCACCGGCTCGTCCAGGACCTCGAAGTACCGGTCGGTGGCCGCGGCCGCGTCGTTGCTCATCGCGAGCAGGAAGCCGATCGACTCCACCGGCCACATCAGGGCCAGCGCCGTGGACAGGAACGCGACGAGGGTGCCGGCCGAGAGCTCCCCGTCCGCCACCTGGACCGTACCGAGCACCAGCGCCGCGCCGAGGGCCAGCTCCGGCAGCGCCATGATGAAGGCCCACAGGGCGGCCAGCAGCCGCGCCTTGTGCAGCTCGGTCGCCCGCAGCCGGGCGGTCAGCTCCCGGAAGGCGCGGGCCTGACTGCGGTGCCGGCCGAACCCCTTGATGATCCGGATGCCGAGGACCGACTCCTCCACGACCGTGGTCACGTCGCCGACCTGGTCCTGGGCCCGCCGCGCGGCCACCGCGTACTTCGCCTCGAAGACCGAGCACAGCACGATCAGCGGCACGACGGGCGCCAGCAGCACCAGCCCCAGCGACCACTGCTGCACCAGCAGGATCACGCAGCCCACCACGATCGTGGTGGCGTTGACGATGAGGAACGTCAGCGGGAAGGCCAGGAACAGACGCAGCAGTTGCAGGTCCGTGGTGCCCCGGGACAGCAGCTGGCCGGAGGCCCAGCGGTCGTGGAAGGCGACCGGCAGCCGCTGCACATGGCGGTACAGGCTCTCGCGCATGGTGGCCTCGACGCGCGCCAGCGGCCGCGCCACCAGCCAGCGCCGCAGCCCGAACAGGCCCGCCTCCGCGAGGCCCAGCAGGAGCAGGTACCCGCCGCCCCGCCAGACCCCGCCGGGATCCCGGCCGGCGACCGGCCCGTCCACGAGCCACTTGAGGACCAGGGGGATGACCAGCCCGATGCAGGACGCGAGCACCGCCACGAACGCCGCCGTGAACAGCCGCGCCCGCACCGGCCGTACGAACGGCCACAGGCGCAGCAGGGAGCGCACGGCGGAGCGCCGGGCCGCCGGACGCCGCCCGCCGGCGGGGGCACGGTCGGATCTGTCGGGCTGCTGCGGACTCGTCACCTTCGCTGTATCGGCCATCAGCACCGAGCGTACGGCTCGCCACTGACATCACTCACCGGGTTTTCGCCGCGGCGCGAGCGGCAGTTGGGGGAACCGGGACGTCAGGCCGGCACCACGCGCAGCAGCAGCACCGACCGCTCCGGGACGGTGAGCCGGGCGCCGGCGCGCAGCGTGGTCCCGGGCGGCGCGTCCTGCTCCTCCCGGGAGGTGTCGACGACCAGGCTGTACGCGTCGGCCCAGGGCGGTCCAGGGAGGGTGAAGGCGGCCGGGCGGTGGCCGGTGTGCAGGACGGCGAGGAAGCTGTCGTCGGTGATCCGGCGGCCCTCGGGGTCGCGCTGCGGGATGTCGGTGCCGGAGAGGTACATGCCGAGCGTGGCGGTGGGCGCGTACCAGTCCTGTTCGGTCATCTCCGTGCCGCGGGGGGTGAACCAGGCCAGGTCGCGCAGGCCGTCCGGGCGCTGGGGCCGGCCGGAGAAGAACGCGCGGCGGCGCAGTACGGGATGGTCGCGGCGCAGCGCCATCAGCCGGGACGCGAGGGTGGCGAGGGCCCGCCACCCGGGGTCGCCGAGAAGCGACCAGTCGACCCAACTGGTCGCGTTGTCCTGGCAGTACGCGTTGTTGTTGCCGCCTTGCGTACGGCCCATCTCGTCGCCCGCGACCAGCATCGGCACCCCGGTGGACAGCAGCAGGGTGGTGAGCATGTTGCGCAGCTGGCGGCGGCGCAGCGCCCGTACGGCAGGGTCGTCGGTCTCCCCCTCTGTGCCGCAGTTCCAGGAGCGGTTGCCGTCCGTGCCGTCCCGGTTGCCCTCGCCGTTGGCGGCGTTGTGCTTGTGCTCGTACGAGACCAGGTCGCGCAGGGTGAAACCGTCGTGTGAGGTGATGAAGTTGACCGAGGCGTACGGGCGGCGGCCGCCCCAGGCGTACAGGTCGCTCGACCCGGAGAGGCGGTAGCCGAGGTCGCGCACGTCGGGGTGCGCGCCGCGCCAGAAGTCGCGCACGGTGTCGCGGTAGCGGTCGTTCCACTCCGTCCACAGCGGCGGGAAGGCGCCGACCTGATAGCCGCCGGAGCCCACGTCCCAGGGCTCGGCGATCAGCTTGACCCGGCGCAGCACCGGGTCCTGGGCGATCACCGCGAGGAACGGCGAGAGCATGTCCACGTCGTGCATCGAACGGGCCAGCGCCGCCGCGAGGTCGAAGCGGAAGCCGTCCACGCCCATCTCGGTGACCCAGTAGCGCAGCGAATCGGTGATCAGGCGCAGCACGTTGGGCTGGACGACGTGCAGGGTGTTGCCGCAGCCCGTGTAATCGGCGTAGCGGCGGCTGCCGTCCGCCAGCCGGTAGTAGCCGCGGTTGTCGATGCCCCGGAAGGACAGGGTGGGGCCCAGCTCGCTCGCCTCGGCGGTGTGGTTGTAGACCACGTCCAGGACCACCTCGATCCCGGCGTCGTGCAGGGCCCGCACCATCCGCTTGAACTCGCCGACCTGCTGGCCGCGCGTCCCGGAGGCGGCATAGGCGGCGTGCGGCGCGAAGTAGCCGATGGAGTTGTAGCCCCAGTAGTTGCGCAGGCCGCGGCGGAGCAGGTGGTCCTCGTGGGCGAACTGGTGCACCGGCATCAGCTCGACGGCGGTCACCCCGAGGCGGGTCAGGTGGGATATCGCGGCCGGGTGCGCCAGGCCGGCGTACGTGCCGCGCAGCTCCTCGGGGATGTCCGGGTGGAGCATGGTGAAGCCGCGGACGTGCAGTTCGTACAGGACGGTGTCGGCCCAGGGCGTCTTGGGCCGCCGGTCGTCCATCCACTCGTCGCCGCCCTCCTCCGGGTCCGCGTCGGCGACGACGACGCCCTTGGGGACGTACGGGGCCGAGTCGCGGTCGTCGCGCACGGTGTCGGCGACGTGCTGCTGCGGCCAGTCGCGGACGTGCCCGTACACCTGGGCGGGCAGGGTGAACTCGCCGTCCACGGCGCGTGCGTACGGGTCCAGGAGCAGCTTGGCCGGGTTCCAGCGGGCGCCGGTCCACGGATCCCAGCGGCCGTGCACCCGGTAGCCGTAGCGCCGGCCGGGCCGTACGCCGGGCAGGAAGCCGTGCCAGATCTCGTGCGTCAGCTCGGTCAGCGGGTGGCGGGTCTCGCGGTCCTCGTCGTCGAAGAGGCACACCTCGACGGCCTCGGCGCCGCCCGCCCACAGGGCGAAGTTGGTGCCCGCCACGCCGTCGGGGCCCGTACGGTAGCGGGCCCCGAGAGGCTGCGGGCTGCCGGGGTGCACCGGCGCGGGGGGCGGGGCGCCCCGGCCCGCCGTGTCCGCCGTGCCTTCCGTGCTCGCCGTGTCCGCCGCCTCCTGCGCGTCCTCAGGGTCCGGCGCGGCGGCGGGGCCGGGCGGCCGGGCCGGGGGCACGCGGACCCGGTGGCCGTTGACGGGCGCGGTGCCGTGCCCGGGCTCCGTGCCGTCCCCGCCCCGCACGTCCCGTACCGACTCCTGCTCGGGTGCGCTCGACACAGGCCAGCCTCCCGCGGCTCATGGCTCGGTCGGACGGGGCGGCGCGGCGTCCCGGCCGCGCACCGGCCCGTCCTCCCCTGTGTTCTTCCCGCAACGGGCCGTCGCCTCACGTTTCCTCGGTGCCGGGGGCCTCGTTGGTCTGTCCGTGACCTATCGCGGCGTGACATATCAGGACATGGAGCGGCGGACCCTCGTACGGCGGACCTCCGGACGGGCCGCCTCCGGAGCGGCACCTTCCGAGCGGCGGCCCCCGGCCGGAAGCCGTCCGGTACGGCCGCCCCGCCGGGGCAGGGGGCCGGCCTCCATGACGGCCGCCACCGTCGCCGTCCTCACGGCCGTCGTGGCGCTGGCCGGCTGCGGGCTCCCCGAGGCGGTGTCCGGGGGCAAGCCGCGGTCCCCGAAGGAGGCGATCCTGGTGGCCCCGGAGGACGGCGCGAAGAACGTACGGGAAGGCGACCGCATCACCGTACGGGTGCCGGACGGGCGACTGGAACGGGTCGCGGTCAGCCGCATCGAGGACGACGGCACCACGCCGGTGCCGGGCCGGATCGCCGCGGACGGCCTGAGCTGGCGCCCGTCCGGGACGGCCCGCCTCGCGCCGGCCGCCCGGTACACGGTGGACGCGGTCGCGCTGGACGGGCACGGCCGCCGCACCGCCCGCCACACCACCTTCACCACGTACGTGCCACCGCACCGCCTCGTCGGCTTCTTCACGCCGGAGCACGGCGCCACCGTCGGCACCGGCATGATCGTCTCGCTGGAGTTCAACCGGCCGGTCACCGACCGGGCGGCCGTCGAGCGCGCCGTCTCGGTCACCGCCCGGCCCGCCACCGAGGTCGCCGCCCACTGGTTCGGCGCCCGCCGGCTGGACTTCCGGCCGCGCACCCGCTGGCGGCCCGGGACGCGGGTGACCATGGACCTGCGGCTGCGCGGCGTGCGGGCGGCCCCCGGAGTGCTCGGTACGCAGCGCAAGCAGGTCCGGTTCAGGATCGGCCGGGATCAGACCAGCCGGGTTGACGCGGCGGCGCACACGATGACGGTGTGGCGCGGCGGCCGGCGGCTGGCCACGCTCCCGGTGACCGCCGGCAGCCTCACCAGCCCCACGTACAACGGCAGGATGGTGATCCTGGAGCGGCACCCGGTGACCCGCATGGACGGCGACACGGTGGGCTTCGGCGGCGAGTACGACATCCCGGACGTGCCGCACGCGCTGCGCCTGACCACGTCGGGAACGTTCCTGCACGGCAATTACTGGGCGCCCGCGCGGACCTTCGGCGGCGCCAACACGAGCCACGGCTGCATCGGACTGCGGGACACCCAGGGCGGCGGCCCGGACACCCCGGCCGGCTGGTTCTACGACCGGTCGCTGGTCGGGGACGTCGTGGAGGTCGTGAACTCCCGGGACCGGACGGTCGCGCCCGACAACGGCCTCGGTGGCTGGAACATGCCGTGGCGGGTGTGGCGGGCGGGCTCCGCGCTGCGGTGAGGGGCACGGCGCGGCCACGACTTTTCCGGCCGACTTCGGGGCGAACCGGACTCCCTTCCGTGCGATTCCGCCCCACGCATATCACTTGAGGCCGAACGGTGACATCACCGGGTGAAGCCACTGTCAGTGGGGTGTGGTTATCTATCGGCTGAGCGTGCGTGGGTAGACATGCGCGTACGGGGGCTTGCGGGCCGGGCGAGGGAACAAAGGGGCCAGTCGTGAACGTGCAGCAGGGGCAGCCGGTGCCGGGGGAGCGGCGAGCGAGGCCGCCGAGGAGCGGCGGGGTGCTCGCGCTGCTGCTGTCGGCACTGCTGATACTGGTCACCGCCTGCGGAGGCGGGGGCGACGACAAGAAGGGCGGCGGGACCGACCCGGACAAGCAGCCGTCGCAGGCCGGCGTGACGATCACGCCCGAGGACGGCGCCAAGGACGTGGCCACCGACGGCGCGCTGAAGGTCAGCTCCTCGCGGGGCCGGCTGACGTCGGTCAAGGTCCAGGACGACAAGGGCAACCAGGTCCCGGGCAAGCTGACCGGCGGTACGGTCTGGCAGCCCACCGGCAAGCTCCGCGCCGCCACGACGTACAAGGTCGACGCCGTCGCGGTCGACGACCAGCTGCGCGAGTCCGCCCGGCACGCCACGTTCACCACCCTGGTCCCGAAGAACACCTTCGTCGGCCGCTACACCCCGGAGGACGGCCAGACCGTCGGCGTCGGGATGCCGGTCTCCATCAACTTCACCCGGGGGATAACCGACCCGGAGAGCGTCCAGAAGGGCATCAAGGTCACGGCCGAGCCCTCGGTGCCGATCGCGGGCCACTGGTTCGGCAACGACCGCCTGGACTTCCGCCCCGAGACGTACTGGAAGCCCGGCACGAAGGTCACGCTCGACATCGACCTCAAGGGCGTCGAGGGACGGCCGGGCGTCTACGGCACGCAGACCAAGCACATATCCTTCACGATCGGCCGCAGCCAGGTCAGCACGGTCGACGTGAAGACGAAGGAGATGTCCGTCGTCCGCGACGGCAAGAAGATCAAGACGATCCCGGTCACCGCGGGCGGCCCGGGCACCGAGACGTACAACGGCCAGATGGTAATCAGCGAGAAGCACGAGGTCACCAGGATGAACGGGGAGACCGTCGGCTTCGGCGGCGAGTACGACATCGCCGACGTGCCGCATGCCATGCGGCTGTCCACCTCCGGCACGTTCATCCACGGCAACTACTGGTCCGGCCGGTCGACGTTCGGCTCCCGCAACGCCAGCCACGGCTGCATAGGCCTCTTCGACCAGCGCGGCGGCGGCGACAGCTCCACCCCGGCCGCCTGGTTCTACGCCAACTCGCTGATCGGCGACGTGGTCACGGTCAAGAACTCCCACGACAGGACGATCGCGCCCGAGAACGGTCTGAACGTGTGGAACATGTCCTGGGAGAAGTGGCGGTCCGGCCGGTAGGCGCGGTCCGCCGCCGACGCCCGGGTCCGTTGACCGAAGGGCGCCGGTCCCTGCCGCGTTAACGCGGACTAACCTGCCCTCATGACTGTGAACTTCGAGGTCGCCGAGGGCGTCGGCACCATCCGCCTGGACCGCCCGCCGATGAACGCACTGGACGTCGCCACCCAGGACCGGCTGCGCGAGCTGGCCGAGGAGGCCACCCGCCGCGACGACGTGCGCGCCGTCGTCATCTGGGGCGGCGAGAAGGTGTTCGCGGCCGGCGCGGACATCAAGGAGATGCAGAACATGGACCACGCGGCCATGGTCGCGCGCTCCAAGGCCCTGCAGGACTCCTTCACCGCCGTGGCGCGGATCCCCAAGCCCGTGGTCGCCGCCGTCACCGGGTACGCGCTCGGCGGCGGCTGCGAGCTGGCGCTGTGCGCCGACTTCCGGATCGCCGCCGACAACGCCAAGCTGGGCCAGCCGGAGATCCTGCTCGGCCTGATCCCGGGCGCCGGCGGCACCCAGCGGCTGGCCCGGCTCGTCGGCCCGTCCAAGGCCAAGGACCTGATCTTCACGGGCCGCCAGGTCCGCGCCGACGAGGCGCTGACGATCGGGTTGGTGGACCGGGTGGTGCCCGCCGCCGAGGTCTACGAGCAGGCGCACGCCTGGGCGGCCCGGCTCGCGGCCGGCCCCGCCATCGCGCTGCGGGCCGCCAAGGAAGCGGTCGACGCGGGCCTGGAGACCGACATCGACACCGGGCTGACGATCGAACGCACCTGGTTCGCGGGCCTCTTCGCCACCGAGGACCGGGAGACCGGCATGCGGAGCTTTGTGGAGGAAGGGCCGGGTAAGGCCACGTTCCGCTGAGGCGGGAGTGGTTGGCGGGATCCCTGAGGTACGGCTGACGTCCGGTGCCTCGTGCGGGGGAATCGCGTACATCGGCGGTACACCCCGGAGTGAACCCCTCCGCAGCGCCCGTTCATCGGGTAGGCGCATGAGATCACCGCAGGTCAGCATGGATTCAGCCGGGTATACCCTGCCGTAGGCATATGCCGCGGCAGGGTGCCGGAACCGGGCGTTCCGGGCAGGGCATTCCCTCCGTTCCGCCCCCGTGACCCCGCGGTAACAGCCATGATGGGGGGCATGGCGGGCCTCGAAGGAACGGAGCAGCCGCGGCCGCGGAGCGGCACGGCCGCCGCACGCTGGGGACTTTCCGGAGGTCTCCCCGGTGCGGGCGCGGAGCGTGGCCCGTGCGAGGGTGAGCCCGCCGCCAGGGTGCTGGGGCTGGTGGGCGACCCCACACTGGACGAGATCCGGCTGCCCTCCCGCCCCGAATCCGCCTTCACCGCCCGTCGGCTGACCCAGTCCGTGCTCCTCAAACGGTGGCACGTCACCCCGCAACTGACCGAGCACGCCGTCCTGTTGGTGTCCGAACTGGTCGGCAACGCGGTCCGGCACACCGGCGCGCGCACCTTCGGGCTGCGGATGCTGCGGCGCCGTGGCTGGATCCGTATGGAGGTCCGCGACCCGTCCCGCGGTCTGCCCTGCCTGATGCCGGTCCATGAGCTGGACGTCAGCGGCCGCGGCCTCTTCCTCGTCGACAAGCTCTCCGACCGCTGGGGCGTGGACCTGCTGCCGCGCGGCAAGACGACCTGGTTCGAGATGCGGGTCATCGACCGCTGAGCGGCCGGAAACGCGACTGGGGCCTGCCCGCGCCGTACGCGGGTGAGGCCCCAGTGTCGACCGCCTGCGGGCGAAAGGGGTGTACCCGCGGGGTCTGGACGACCTTGGCCCGGGTCAATGGGGGGTCGCTGGAACCGACTATGGCAGGCCGGTCGCGACCTTGCCAAAGCGGCATTTGCGGACAGAAGACGTCGAACGTTGACCAAACGTCACGCGATCCAAGGTGAGCTACGACACCAGCCTTGCATTTAGTGGTTAGGTAATCGATTCCCTCCATGGTTATGCGATCAAGAACGTGGACTATGCAGGTAACCGGGTGGCGGGGAGTGCCGGTCGGCAGCGGGACACCGGGCCCGCGGTCCGTAGGATGGGCGACTCCGGACGGCCCGCACCCGGCGGGCCCGGCAGAGGGAGACGGAAGGAGGACCGGGGCATGGCACGCGTACGCCGCTCGGCCGCCGCGACCCTGCTGCTCCTGCTCGCCGTCACCTTCGGGCCCCTGCTGTGCCGGGTGGGCGGCGTTCCGCCGGCGCCGGCGCTCCCGGCCGCCGCGGCGCAGACCGCCGCCGCGCAGACCGCCGTACAGGCGGCCGACGGCGCCACTGCCGGCCCGGTCACGCACCACGCCGTCGCCCAGGCGCCGAAGAAGTGCTCCGGGCAGCACGCTCCCAGCCAGAACGAGTCGGTCCCGGTCCCCACCCCGAACCGCGGCGAGCCACTGGCCCCCGCCGCCACCGCGCCCGCCCCGGTCACCGCCGCCGCACCCGCCTGCTGCGCACTCGCCCGCCCGCCCACCGGCACGGCGCCCGCCACCGATCACACCGCGCTCCTCCCTGTACTGCGGATTTAGGCCGCCGGCCCGTACGCACGGCTCGTCCTTCCTCCCACCCCGGTACGTCTGGAGCATCCCCATGCCCACTTCCTCGTCATCCGCCTCACCCACCCGCAAGATCGCCGCCATCGGCGCCGTCGTCGCCCTGGTGGTGGCGCTCGTCGCCATCGGTATCGCCGTCGGCAAGGCCGTCGAAGGCGGCTCGGACAGCGCCTCGAAGACCCCCGGCGCCGCCGCCTCCGTCTCTCCGCAGCAGGACGACGGCCAGCAGCAGCTGTACGACCAGCTCGCGCAGCAGACCAGCCGGCGTACGGACGGCGACCCGCTCGCCGTCGGCAAGAAGGACGCCCCGGTCGTCCTCGTCGAGTACGCGGACTACCAGTGCTCGTTCTGCGGGCGCTTCACCCGGGAGACCCAGCCCGAGCTGATCAAGAAGTTCGTGGACGACGGCACCCTGCGCATCGAGTTCCGCAACTTCACCATCTACGGCGCCGACTCCGAGCGGGCCGCCCGCGCCTCGTGGGCCGCCGGGCAGCAGGGCAAGTTCTGGCAGCTGCACGACGAGCTGTACGCCAAGACCAACAAGGGCAGCGCGCTGGCCGAGGACAAGCTCGTGGAGATGGCCCGCAAGGCCGGTGTCGAAGACCTCGACACGTTCCGCAGCGACCTGAACAGCCCCGCCGCCGCGGCCGCGCTGAAGAAGGACCAGAACGAGGGCTACGGGATCGGCGTGCAGTCCACGCCGTCCTTCCTGGTCAACGGCCGGCCCATCGCGGGCGCCCAGCCCACCGCCGTCTTCGAGCAGACGATCAGCCAGGCCGCCGAGCAGGCGAAGAAGGCCGGCAAGGCCGGGGGCGCGGCGCAGGGGCAGGGCTCCGGCACGACGCAGGGCCAGGGCTCCGGCAAGGCGGAGGAATCCGCGAAGTGATGGACATCGGCTACCTCGCCGCCTTCCTGGGCGGCGCCCTCGCCCTGCTCAGCCCGTGCAGCGCCCTGCTGCTGCCCGCCTTCTTCGCGTACTCCCTGTCCAGTCCGGGCCGGCTGCTGGCCCGTACCGGCGTGTTCTACCTGGGGCTGGCCACCACGCTGGTCCCGCTGGGCGCGGCCAGCACGGCCGCCAGCCGGCTCTTCAACGGCCACCGGGACCTGCTCGTCGCCATCGGCGGCTGGGTGGTGATCGCGATGGGCGTCGCCCAGATCCTCGGCCTCGGCTTCGCCTTCAGCCGCGCCCAGCAGGCAGCGGCCCGCATCACTCCGCGATCGGCCGTGTCCACGTTCCTGCTGGGCTGTGTGTACGGCCTGGCCGGGTTCTGCGCCGGGCCGATCCTGGGCGCGGTGCTGACGGTCACGGCGGTCAGCGGGTCGCCGGTATACGGCGCCTCCATGCTGGCCGTCTACGCGCTCGGCATGGCCCTGCCGCTGTTCGTGCTCGCACTGCTGTGGGACCGCTTCTCGCTGGGCAGCCGGGGCTGGCTGCGCGGCCGGGAGTTCCCCGTCGGGAAGCTGCGCCTGCACACCACCTCTCTGGTGTCCGGCCTGTTCTTCATCGGCATCGGCGTCCTGTTCCTCGCCTTCAACGGCACCAGCGCACTGCCCGGCATCCTGGACGCGGACGCCGAGGTCCGCGTCGAGGCGTGGGCCACCCGGGTCGGGAACGCCGTACCGGACTTCGTCCTCGTCGCCCTGGTCGCCCTCGTCGTCGCGGGTGTGCTGGGCCGTATCGCCCTGCGCCCGGAGAAGAAGCGGCAGGACTGAGCAGCCCCGGACCCGCACGCCGGCCGGGCCCCGCGCGCCCACCGGACTCCGCGCGCCTGCCGGACCCCGTGTCCGGCAGGCGCGCGGGGCTCCTAAGCGCTGCGGCGCAGGGCGTGGTCCTGCCGGTCCCAGTGGTACGGCTGGTGGGGGCCGGCGTCCGCACGGCGGCGGCGGTCGTTGCACAGCAGGCACTTGCCGTACCCCGGAGGCAGCGGGTCCTCGGGGTCGCCGTACAGCGGATCGACCGCGCCGTGCGGATGTATGGCGCAGCCGGTCGGGCCGGTCAGCGTGGAGAGCGAGCTGGCAGCGGTCAGCGCCTGCCGCAGGACGTCGACGAGCTGGTCGGCGTCCCGCCGGGTGGGCGCCGCCTGGAGGGAGGAGGCGATGTCGGATGCGGTCGTCAGCGCGGTCTGGAGTTCGCGCAGGTCTGCGTAACCCATGCTCCGGAGCGTAGAGGGCCCCACTGACAGTTGATCTTCCGATCGCATTTCACGGCTTCGCATGACCCATCCATGCCCGCCGCGGACCACATGTGTGCACACCACGGATGACCATCCCCTAGCCGGAGCATGACAGCCGGCACCGAGGCGGGCGCGAGCGCGGGCCGCGGGAGGGCGCGGACAGGAAAACGGTGCGGGACCGGAACCCGGCCCCGCACCGGCGACCGCCCGGCCGGCCCCTTACGGAGCCGTCGGCAGCTCCCGCTTGTGGGCCGTGGCGTGGTAGCGGCGCACGATCGCCTCGTACGCCTGCTCACCGACCGGCTTCCCCTCCAGGAAGTCGTCGATCTCCTCGTACGTGACCCCGAGGGCGTCCTCGTCCGGCTTGCCCGGGTCCAGCGTCTCCAGGTCGGCGGTCGGCACCTTCTTGACCAGCTCGGCCGGGGCGCCCAGCGCGTCCGCGACGGCCCGCACCCGGCGCTTGGTCAGGCCGGTGAGCGGCACCACGTCCGCCGCGCCGTCGCCGTACTTGGTGAAGAAGCCGGAGACCGCCTCGGCCGCGTGGTCGGTGCCCACGACCAGGCCGTCCTGGGCGCCCGCCACCGCGTACTGCGCGATCATCCGCTGCCGCGCCTTGATGTTGCCCTGGACGAAGTCCTGGTGCCGCTCGTCCCGGAAGACGATCCCGCCGGCCAGCGCCGCCTCCAGCGCGGCGTCGCTGGCCGGGCGGATGTCGACGGTCAGCACCCGGTCGGGCTTGATGAAGTCCAGCGCCAGCTGCGCGTCGTGCTCGTCGGCCTGGACCCCGTACGGCAGCCGCATCGCGTGGAACGTCGCCTCGTGCCCCGCGTCGCGGGCCCGCTCCACCGCCAGCTGGCACAGCCGGCCGGCGGTCGTGGAGTCCACGCCGCCGCTGATGCCCAGGACGAGGGCGCGCAGGCCCGTGGCCGTCAGCCGTTCGGTGAGGAAGGCCACCCGGCGTTCGATCTCCGCCTGGGCGTCGAACGACGCGGACACCTGGAGATCCCGGGCGATCTCCTGCTGCTGGGACGTGGACGCCGGGTCGGTCACGGCTGCTCCTTCGGACGCGGGGCCGGCGCGGTACGCAGGCCGCGTGGTACTGGTACGGACAGGACTACCTCCTAAGACTCTATGACGGGGACGCCCATTCCTTCAGGGCGGCCCGGTCAGCGAAGTCGGCCACGTCCTTGTCCAGCGGCCGGTCCGTGTACTGGTGGAAGCGCCACGGGGCCTTGATGCGCGGGTGCCCGGCCGAGACGTAGTCCGCGATCCACAGGCCGTCGCCGGCGTACGAGGTCGTGTCGTGGTTGAGCCAGAAGTCGCGGTTGCAGTACAGGAGCACCTGGTGGGTCGGCCGCAGTCGCTTGACCTCCTTCAGGAACTGGTCCTTCTGCGCGTTGCTCGCGTACGTGCCGCCACCGGTGCGCTCCCAGTCCGCCGCGAGCAGGTCGCCCTCCACGGACGCGCACTTCTCGACGAAGTACTTCGCCTGCGCCGCGATGTTGCCCGGCCACAGGAAGTGGTAGAAGCCCACCACGCACCCCGCCTTGCGGGCCTTGTCCGCCTGCGCGCTCTGGTGCGGGTTGACGTACGAGCGGCCCTCCGTCGCCTTGACGATGACGAAGTCCAGACCGGTCGCCGAGTACGAGGGGTTGTGGGAGCTGACGTCGACGCCATGCAGCATGTGGGCCTCCTGCCGACCGAAAACGATCGATTACGATGCGTCACCTGGTGTTATCAGCAGTTCAACATGTCCACGGCACCGCGCGCCAGAGTCCGGCGGCGAACGTCCGCTGATCAACGCGTTGTTGGCGGGCGGGCGGCCGTGGATGACGTTCTCCGACCGGGGATGATCGACTACCGTTTCGGTAGCGATACGTGAGAGTCCGGGCCCTGACTGCGGGGGAGGGGCGCGCGGTCCGGCCACGGAAAGGGCGCGCGTCGGCCAGAGATGCGCCGGAGTTCGGCCAGAGCGGGCGCCCCCACGTTTCGGCCGCCCGCCGGAGCGCACGGCGCGAAGGTCCGGGCCGCCTCACGTACGGTCCGTACCGCGGCCCCCGCAGCCGCCCCCGGCACATTCCTCCGGCACGAACCATCTCTGACCTTGGCAGACTTACCGGATGACGCACGCCGCACCACGCCCCCACGGGAGCCACCCCGCCGGCCCCTCCCTCGCCGGGCCGGCCGTCGCGCCCCAGCGGCCCTCCCCGGAGGCTCCGTGACACCGTCCGAAATCCGCCCGCGACCGCTGCGCGCCCCCGGCCCCCTCCTCGCCGCCGGCCTGTGCGCCCTGCTCCTCGCCGCCACCGCCGCGCTGCTCGCCGCGCACGCCTGGGCCCCGCTCAGCCCCGAACGGGCCGCACACGACTGGGCGGTGGCCCACCGGCCGGGCCCGGCGGCCACCGCCGCCCGCGCGATCACCGCCACCGGCTCCGGCCCCGTCCCCTACCTGCTGGCCCTCCTGGCAGGCGCCCTCGCGGGCCGGGACAGGGGCGAGCGGCTGCGCACGGCGGCCGTCGCCCTCGCCACCCTCCTCCTCGGTCAAGCGGTCCGCTACGGCCTGATGGAACTGATCACCCGCCCCCGCCCCTTCGAAGCCGACTGGGCCGGCCGGGCCACCGGCCACTCCTTCCCCTCCGGGCACTCCACGACGTCCCTCCTGGCCGCCGGCCTCCTCGTCTGGGCCGTCCGCACCCGCTTCCCCCGCACCGCAGCGCGCCACCTGGCCTGCGGCGCGCTCGCGGCGTGGGCCGTCACCGTCGCCGCCACCCGCGTCTGGCTGGGCGTCCACTGGCCCGGCGACGTACTCGCCGGCTGGCTGCTCGCCGGCGCCTGGCTCTCCGTGGCCCTGCACCTGGTACGGACAGGCCGCCTGCCCGTCCCACACGCCCCTGCCGAACCACCGGCCCCCGGTGCCGCCCCCTGATCCTTGAACGGTCCATGACCTGCCCAGATGTTCCCCAAGGACGGCATGGACCGGCGCGGACCCGAGCAACACCCTCGTGGCACCGCACGCACCACCCAGGGGAGGCCCTTCATGGCAGACCGCCACCACGGCACACGGACCCGCTGCCCCGCCGCACCGGACCCGGACCCGACCCCGTGCGAAGGCCCGCACGACGCGGCCACGATCCTCTACCCGCACGGCCGCGAGGTCGCGGGCTGTGTCCACCACTGCGCCCGGATACTGGCCGGCCTCGAAGGCGCCCGCGTCCACCCGTTCGCCCCGGCCGGCAGCGCCATGGAGATCTACCTGCGGGCCCGCGAACTGCCGCCCACCGCCTGGGAGATAGGCAAGTGAAGGGCCGGACGCGCGGGCCGGAGGGCATTGTCAGTGGCCGGCCGTAGGGTGCGGACATGACGACGAACGGACGAGCGGACGCCGAGGACGGCGGCGCACGACGGCGGACGGCCGGGGACGCGGCAGGCGTCCAGCCGTACTACGCGCAGGCCGCGGCAGCACTGGCCGAGCGGTACGAGAGCGTCCGCTTCGAGACCGTGCACCGGGACTTCCTGCCCCTGCTGCCCGCCGCCCCGGCCCGCGTGGCCGACATCGGCGCCGGCACCGGCCGGGACGCCGCCGCGCTGGCCGCTCTCGGCCACGACGTCCTGGCCGTCGAGCCCGTACCCGAACTCCGCCGCGTCGCCCGCCGCCTGCACCCTTCCCCCGCGATCCGCTGGCTCGCGGACTCCCTCCCCGCCCTGTCCCGCCTCGGCGACGACGCGGGGCGCTTCGACGCAATCCTGCTCTCCGCCGTCTGGATGCACCTGGAAGAGCCCGACCGCCCCGCCGCGATGCGCCGCCTGCACACCCTCCTCGCCCCCGGCGGCCGGCTGCTCCTCTCCCTACGCCACGGCCCCCCGCCCCCCGACCGGCAGATGTACGACATCCCCGCCCCCGAAACGATCACCCTCGCCACCCACCACGGCCTCCGCCCCCTCCGAAGCAGCACCGCCCAGGATCACCTCGGCCGCGACACCGTCCACTGGACATCCCTGGCCTTCGAGAAGAACCCGACATGACCCCTGACGTCTTCTACACCACTGCCACGTATGGGATGACCCTCCTCGAACGCCGAGCACCCCAGGCGCCGGGAAGCGAGGCGGAGCGCGGGGCGACGGACTTCCTGACCGTAGCGGCGCAGGAGAGGGAGGAGTCCCGCCGTCTCGGGCACCCCACCGAGCGGCTGCTGGAGGCCGCGGAGCGGTCGATGCCGGGGATGGTCATGCGCAAGTTCCACCACCACGGCGGCGGCGAAGTACCGCACCGCTTCTACGAGATCGCCGGCCGCGGACGCCACCGCACGGTGCGGCTCAGCCCGGCCCTCGGCCAGGTGGCGCGCTCGTACGAGCTTGAAGGGCTCCGCGCGGAGCTGGACGCCCGCTGGAGCATCGTGGAAAGCAGCTTCGCGACCGGCATAGGCCGCAGCCTGATCGAGGAGGGCGTCCACGTCGACCTGGACACCCTGCACCTCACGGACCGACGCCGGCGCCGGTCGGTCACCGGCGTCGCCGAGGCCGTCGCCGGCTTCCAGCACGGGCGCTGCCACATCTGCGACGAGCCGTTGGAATCCGGCGCCCCGACCGCCGTCGACCACGTCTTCCCGCACGCTCTCATGCGCCGCTACGGCGGCGTCAACGGCTGGTACGGCCCCGACCTGGACGCCCTCTGGAACCTCGCCGCCGCCCACGCGAAGTGCAACGGGAAGAAGAGTGACCGCATGCCGACCCGTGCCGAACTGGCCCGGCTGGCCCGGCGCAACGAGGCGATCATGAACTCGCCCTGGCCGCTGCACACCACTCTCCGGCTCACGCTGAGGAGCGCGGTTCCAGGCCGCCGAATACCGGACTGGACCGCGTTCCTGCGGGAGGTCGAGAAGGCCTGTGCCTGACCTGGAGGGAGGGGGCACAAGGGAGTAGGTGAGGCGGGACCGCCCCCCGGGGACTGGGCCCGGAGGGGCCTCAGCACTCGATGATGTTGACCGCCAGTCCGCCCCGGGCCGTCTCCTTGTACTTCACGCTCATGTCGGCGCCCGTGTCCTTCATGGTCTTGATGACCTTGTCGAGGGACACGTGGTGGCGGCCGTCGCCCCGCAGCGCCATGCGGGCCGCCGTCACGGCCTTCACCGCGGCCATGCCGTTGCGCTCGATGCACGGGATCTGGACGAGGCCGCCGACCGGGTCACAGGTCAGGCCGAGGTTGTGCTCCATACCGATCTCGGCGGCGTTCTCCACCTGCTCGGGGGTGCCGCCGAGGACCTCGGCGAGGCCGCCGGCCGCCATCGAGCAGGCCGAGCCGACCTCGCCCTGGCAGCCGACCTCGGCGCCGGAGATGGAGGCGTTCTCCTTGAAGAGCATGCCGATGGCGGAGGCGGCGAGCAGGAAGCGGACCACGCCGTCCTCGTCCGCGCCGGGCACGAAGTTGATGTAGTAGTGCAGGACGGCGGGGATGATGCCGGCCGCGCCGTTGGTGGGGGCGGTGACGACCCGGCCGCCGGCCGCGTTCTCCTCGTTGACGGCCATCGCGTAGAGGGTGGTCCACTCCATCGCGTGGGCCTCGGGGCTGCCCTCGGCGCGCAGGGCGCGGGCGCCGTTGGCGGCGCGGCGGCGGACCTTGAGGCCGCCGGGGAGGATGCCTTCACGGGACAGGCCGCGGGACACGCACGACCGCATGACCTGCCAGATCTCCAGCAGTCCGGCGCGGATCTCGTCCTCGGTACGCCACGCCTTCTCGTTCTCCAGCATCAGGGCGGAGATGGACAGGCCGGTCTCGCGGGAGAGGCGCAGCAGTTCGTCGCCGGTGCGGAAGGGGTACTTCAGGACCGTGTCGTCGAGCTTGATGCGGTCCTCGCCGACCGCGTCCTCGTCGACGACGAAGCCGCCCCCGACCGAGTAGTAGGTCTTCTCCAGGAGGGGCGCGCCGCCGGCGTCGTACGCGAAGAGGGTCATGCCGTTGGCGTGGTACGGCAGGGAGCGGCGGCGGTGCAGGATCAGCTCGGTCGACTCGTCGAAGGCGATCTCGTGGTCGCTGCCTATCTCGGCGCCGAGCAGCCGCAGCCGCCCGCTCTTGCGGATCCGCTCGACCTCGTCGTCGGCGGTCTCGACGTTCACGGTGCGCGGGGAGTGGCCCTCCAGGCCGAGGAGGACGGCCTTGGGGGTGCCGTGGCCGTGGCCGGTGGCGCCGAGGGAGCCGAAGAGTTCGGCCCGTACCGCCGTCGTCTGCGCGAGCAGACCGTCCTTCTTGAGCCGCCCGACGAACATCCGGGCGGCGCGCATCGGGCCGACCGTGTGGGAGCTGGACGGGCCGATGCCGATGGAGAAGAGGTCGAAGACGGAGATGGCCACGGTGGCGGACTCCCTTGTCTGCTCGTGGTGGACGGTGGAGCAAAGGGGCGGGAGAAACGGAAGGTACGTTTCTGCGCCGACTGTCGAGCCTAACCCGGACGGCGGACAGACTCTCAGACGGAGGCCGTCGGACGGCTGTCTTCCGGCGCAACGGCAGAAGACGCAGGGGAGCCGGCCCGGGCGTCGACGGCGGGATCAGCGCTCCCGGGGGTGAGGGCGGGGTCACTCTCGGTACGGGGCGCGAGGTCGGCGCCGGTGCCGGACGCGAGCCCGGCGCCGGTCTCAGCGCCGAGCCCCGGCCCGGGACCGGCCTCGCTGCCGATCGCGGGCGCGGCGCCCGTCAGGCCCGCCTCGTGGGCGCGGACTCCGGCGCGTACGGCCCAGAAGTAGAAGGCGACGGCGGAGAGCGCGACGAGGGCGATGTCCAGGCCGCCGGGGATGACGCCGTGGCCGCCGAAGTCCGGGCTGCCGAGGGCGGAGACCGCGGACATCCAGGCCAGGAAGCCGACCAGCCACCAGGCGGGCGCGAACTGCCGGCGCAGCTTCGTTTCCCCACGCCGCCGCAGCACCACCGCGGCGACCGGCGCGGCCACCAGCGTCAGCAGCGCGACCTTGCCGGTGTCCGGCCACTTCGACCAGTACAGCGCGCACGCCGCGAAGGCGAAGGTGAGCGGGCAGAGGACCTGCGCCGCGGGCAGCCGGAACGGGCGCGGCAGCTCCGGCCTGGTCCGCCGGAAGACGCCCACCGCGATCGGGCCGATCAGGTACGAGATGACCATGGCCGCCGAGATCACGCCGGCCAGCGCGCTCCAGCTGTGGCCGACGGTGACCAGCAGCAGCACCGAGAAGCCCAGGTTGAGCCACATCGCGGGCCGGGCGGTCCCGTACCGCGGGTGCACGGCGGCCAGCTTCTTGGAGAAGAAGCCGGTCTCGGCGAGGTTCTGGACCATGTACGCGGCGGACGCGACGTTGGCGATGTTGGAGCCGGCCGGCGAGATGAAGGCGCCGAACTGGAGCATCGTGACGACCCAGTGCAGCATCAGCACCTTGGCCAGGTCGGCGAAGGGCGAGCTGAAGTTCACCCCGTGCCACCCGCCGGCCTGTGCCAGCTGCTCGGGCGGCACCGCGCCGAGGAACGCCGTCTGCAGGGCCAGGTAGATCAGCAGGCCCAGCGAGAGCGCGCCGACCAGCGCGACCGGGATGGCCCGGCCGGGGTTCTTCGCGGCGCCGCCCAGGTTGACCACGGCCTGGAAGCCGTTGAAGGCGAAGACCACACCGCAGGTGGTCACGGCGGTCAGCACGGCCGGCCAGCCGTACGGGGCGAAGCCGCCGTGCGCGGTGAAGTTCGAGGTGTGGAAGCCGGACGCGATCAGCGCGGCCACGGCCAGCACCGGGATCGCGAACTTGACCAGCGTCAGGACGGTGTTGGCGCGGGCCAGCAGCTGGACCGACCAGTAGCAGGTCAGCCACAGCGCGAAGGTCAGCAGCAGCGCCACGCCGCTGCCGGCCGCGGTCAGGTGGTTGCCGGCCGGGTCGACCAGGCCCTGGGCCCAGCCGAAGCCCCAGGAGGACATGTACTGGGTGGCGGCGATGGACTCGATCGGGATCAGCGAGGCGACCGCGATCCACACGGCCCAGCCGGTCAGGAAGCCGAGTACGGGGCCGTGCGAGAGGTGGCCGTAACGGGCCATGCCGCCGGGGATCGGGTACGCGGCGCCGACCTCCGCGTAGGACATCGCGATCATGCCGATGAAGACGGCGCCGATGACCCAGGCGACCAGGGCGGCGGGGCCCGCCACCTGGGCGGCGGAGCCGGCGCCGAAGAGCCAGCCGGAGCCGAAGATCGAACCGATGCCGATCATGGTCAGGGCGAAGAGACCGATCCCCTTGCGGTTGCCCGCGCTCATGTCCATTGCCGTGCGTGTTCCGTCCTGCTGTGGTGCGAAGGGCCCCGCGACGTCGAGGGGCCGGCCTCAGCCTATGTGGCGCGAAATCGCCGTAAGGCGGACGGAAAGGCCGTAGGTCCGAGGCCAACGACCCCGGACATACGGCCTGTTCACCCCGCAGACACCGCCTGGGCGGCGCTTTTCGGGGCGTACTTCATGAAACGCGTCACACGGCCGCGCCGGACGCCCCGTGGGGCCGCCCCGGCGCGGTCCGCGTGACCGGTGTCACAGCGACGGGTACAGCGGGTGCTTGCCGGCCAGGGTGGTGACCCGGGCCTTGAGCGCGTCGGCGTCGTACGACGGCTTGAGCGCCTCGGCGATGATGTCGGCGACCTCGCGGAAGTCCTCCGCCTGGAAGCCGCGGGTGGCCAGCGCCGGGGTGCCGATCCGCAGGCCGGAGGTGACCATCGGGGGCCGCGGGTCGTTCGGGACGGCGTTGCGGTTGACCGTGATACCGACCTCGTGGAGGCGGTCCTCGGCCTGCTGGCCGTCCAGCTCGCTGTTGCGCAGGTCCACCAGGACCAGGTGCACGTCGGTGCCGCCGGACAGCACGGAGACGCCGTGCTCGGTGATGTCGGACTGCGTCAGGCGCTCGGCGAGGATGCGCGCGCCGTCCAGGGTGCGCCGCTGGCGCTCCTTGAACTCCTCGCTGGCCGCGACCTTGAAGGACACCGCCTTCGCCGCGATGACGTGCTCCAGCGGGCCGCCCTGCTGGCCCGGGAAGACCGCCGAGTTGATCTTCTTGGCGAGCTCCTGGGTGGACAGGATCACACCGCCGCGCGGACCGCCGAGGGTCTTGTGCGTGGTGGTGGTCACGACGTGCGCGTGCGGCACCGGGTTGGGGTGCAGCCCGGCCGCCACCAGGCCCGCGAAGTGCGCCATGTCGACCATCAGGTACGCGCCGACCTCGTCGGCGATCCGGCGGAACGCCGCGAAGTCCAGCTGGCGCGGGTACGCCGACCAGCCGGCCACGATCAGCTGCGGGCGGGTCTCCTTGGCCAGGCGCTCGACCTCGGCCATGTCGACCTGGCCGGTCTCGTCGTCCACGTGGTAGGGCACCACGTTGTAGAGCTTGCCGGAGAAGTTGATCTTCATACCGTGGGTCAGGTGCCCGCCGTGCGCGAGGTTCAGACCCATGATCGTGTCGCCCGGCTTGAGCAGCGCGAACATCGCGGCGGCGTTGGCCTGCGCGCCGGAGTGCGGCTGCACGTTCGCGGCCTCGGCGCCGAACAGCGCCTTGATGCGGTCGATGGCGATCCGCTCGACCACGTCGACGTGCTCGCAGCCGCCGTAGTAGCGGCGGCCCGGGTAGCCCTCGGCGTACTTGTTGGTGAGGACCGAGCCCTGGGCCTCCATGACGGCGGCGGGGGCGAAGTTCTCCGACGCGATCATTTCGAGGGTGGACTGCTGACGGTGGAGCTCGGCGTCGACGGCGGCGGCGACGTCGGGGTCGAGCTCGTGGAGGGAGCTGTTCAGAAGCGACATGACTCTTCCTGGGGTTCGCGGGGCGCACGGCCCCGCCGGGCGGCGGGTGGGCGTATCAGCCGGTGAAGGCGGTGTACTCGTCGGCCGAGAGCAGGTCGTCCGGCTCGCCGCTGACCTTCACCTTGAACAGCCAGCCGCCCTCGAACGGGGCGGTGTTCACCAGCGAGGGGTCGCTCACCACGTCCTCGTTGATCTCCGTGACCTCGCCGTCGACGGGGGAGTAGAGATCGCTGACGGACTTGGTCGACTCCAGCTCACCGCAGGTCTCGCCCGCCGTGACCGTGGCGCCGACCTCAGGAAGCTGCACGAAGACGACGTCGCCGAGCGCGTTGGCGGCGTGCTCGGTGATGCCGATCGTCGAGACGCCCTCCTCGGCGGCCGACAGCCACTCGTGCTCCTTGCTGTAGCGCAGCTGCTGGGGGTTGTTCATGTCTTGATTCTCCTGGATACGGTGGCGTGCTTGCTGCAGGGGTCTTGACAGGTGAGACGGAAACGCGGCGGGGACGGCGGTACGCGTGTCACTTCCGGCGCTTGTAGAAGGGCAGCGCCACGACCTCGTACGGCTCGTGGGTGCCGCGGATGTCCACCGCCACACCGGCGGTGCCGGGCGCGGCGTGCGCGGCGTCCACGTACGCCATGGCGACGGGCTTGCCGAGCGTGGGGGAGGGGGCACCCGAGGTGACCGCGCCGATGACGGCGCCGTCCGGGCCCACGACCGGGTACCCGGCGCGCGGCACACGGCGGCCCTCGGCGATCAGCCCGACCAGCTTGCGCGGCGGGTTGGCCGCGGCGCGGTCCCGGGCGGCCTCCAGGGCGGCGCGGCCCACGAAGTCGCCGCCGTTCGTCGTCTTCTCGAACTTCACGACCCGGCCCAGGCCCGCGTCGAACGGGGTGGTGTCCGTGGTCAGCTCGTGCCCGTACAGCGGCATGCCCGCCTCCAGGCGCAGCGTGTCCCGGCAGGACAGGCCGCACGGCACCAGGCCCGCGTCCCGGCCCGCCGCGGTCAGCGCCTCCCAGAGGGCGACCGCGTCCGCCGGGCGGACGAACAGCTCGAAACCGTCCTCACCGGTGTATCCGGTACGGGCGATCAGCGCGTCCACGCCCGCGACGGTGCCGGGCAGCCCGGCGTAGTACTTCAGGCCGTCCAGGTCGGCGTCCGTGAGGCCCTTCAGGATGCCGGGGGACTCCGGGCCCTGTACGGCGAGCAGCGCGTACGCGTCCCGGTCGTCGCGCACCTCGGCGTCGAAGCCGGCCGCCCGCTCGGTGAGCGCGTCCAGCACGACCTGCGCGTTCGAGGCGTTGGCGACGACCATGTACTCCGTCTCGCCGAGGCGGTAGACGATCAGGTCGTCCAGGATGCCGCCCTCGGCATTGCAGATCATGGTGTAGCGGGCGCGGCCGACGGCCACGCCGCCGATGTTGCCGACCAGCGCGAAGTCCAGCAGGTCGGCGGCGCGCGGTCCGGTGACGGTGATCTCGCCCATGTGCGAGAGGTCGAACAGGCCGGCGCGGGTCCGCACGGCGACGTGCTCGTCCCGCTCACTGCCGTAGCGCAGCGGCATGTCCCAGCCGGCGAAGTCGGTCATGGTCGCGCCGAGCGCGCGGTGCGTCGCGTCCAGCGCGGTGCGGCGGGGGGCTTCGGTCATGGTGGTGGCTCCCGGGCATGGGTGACAGGACGGTCTCCCCATCTGTCATCGGAACCTGAGAGGTTCACCGGAAGGCCGTGACCGGTCCCGGTTTGCACCTTGGGTGGAGCCACGCCACGGCGGCCCGCTTTTCAGATCTGCCTCGCCCGCGCGGTATCGGGGCCTGAGAGATTCAAGGGAGGACTTGCTCCTTCGGCGCCCCGCCGTGACGGCCGGGGACTCTCCCGCGCGGATTCAAGCGGCCGGTATGCAGTTGGCTGAGCGTGGCACCCGTACGGCGACGCGCGCGCTGAGCCGCGGTCCCGCACTGGGCGCGCACATCATCGCACGGGATCGCCGGATACAGGAGCCCTGGTCGTACCGGTGTTCGCAGGGGTGTCACGACAGTGTCCTGGGACTGTACGAATCGTGGGATTTCCTTGAAGCGCATTACCTTTTCTTGACACTCTGCGGGTAAGGGACGCAGTCCCTTGAGGGGACGACACCGGACCGGGAGGGGATCACGGTGCACAGGCAGGCCGCACTCGCGACAAGTTCGGGAGGCGCGCCCCCGGGCTGTGTCCCGGAACCGGCTCCGGCCGTGGTGCCGGGGGCCCGGCGGCCGTCGCTCGGGGTGGTCCGCCCCGGCCGGACGCGGGCCGCGGCGGACGCGCCGGTCACGGACGTCGTCGACCTCAGGGACGGGGGCGCCGCGCGCGAGACGGCCGGGCTGCACTTCGCGGCGGGCGACGTGGTGGTGGTCTCCGGTCTGCCGGGCAGCGGCAAGAGCACGCTCATGCTGCGGCTGGTGCCCGCCCTCGACCAGCAGGGCGCCGCCGTGCACCGCATCGACTCGCAGGACGTACGGGAGCGCTGGGAGCGCGGCCGGCTGCGCCGGCTGCCGTACGCGCTCTACCGGCCGCTGGTCCGGGCGGCCCACTACCTGGGGCTGCGGCGGGCGCTGCGATCCGGCGGCAGCGTGGTGGTGCACGACTGCGGCACGCTGGCGTGGGTGCGCCGCTGGCTCGCGCGTGAGGCCCGGCGCGGCGGGCGCGGCCTGCACCTGGTGCTGCTGGACGTAGCGCCCGAGGTCGCGCTGTCCGGGCAGCGCTCGCGCGGACGCGGTGTCTCCGGTTACGCCTTCGCCCGGCACCGGCGCGCGGTGCGGCGGCTGACCGCCCGCGCCCAGGCGGCCCGGCTCCCCGCGGGCTTCACCTCGGCCGTCCTGCTGGACCGGCCGGCGGCGGGAGCGCTGCGGGAGATCGTTTTCGAGTGAGGCGCCATCTTCGAGGCGGACCGGAGCCCGCCCGTGGACCGGAGCCCGCCTGCGGATCGGAGCCCGCCTGCGGATCGGAGCCCGCCTGCGGATCGGAGCCCGCCTGTGGACCGGAGCCCGCCCGCGGAGCAAAGCCCGCCCGTGGACCGGAGCCCGCCCGCGGACCAAAGCCCGCCCGCGGACCGGAGCCCGCCCGTCCGTCGGGCGGTCCGTCAAGGTTCACTCCGTAATGCCGGATGCCTGACGGGCCGTACGGATTATCCCGTACGGCCCGTCAGGACCGGTCCTAGTCCAGGCGTATCTCCCGCATCCGCGCCTCCTTCGGACGCTCGGCACCGGGCGATCTAGAGGCCCAGGGACTTGAGCAGCAGACCCGGCAGTCCGAGCACCGACTGCAGCAGCGAGCCCTGCTGCGCTGCCTCGGCACCCTGCTGCTGCGGCGCTTCGGCGGCCTGCCGGTGCGGCGCGTCCGCGGCCGGCTGCGGGTCGGCGGCCTGCTGGTCGCCGGCGGCCGGCTGCGGGTCGCTGGTCGGCGCCTTCGGCTGGGCGGCGGACTGGTCGTCCGCCTCCTCCGAGTCGCCGGCGGGCTGCGCGGCGGGCCGGGCCGGCCGGTCGGCCGCCGGGGCCGCGGGCTGGGCGCCCGGCTGCTGCTGCAGACCGCCGAGCAGCCGGTCGATGCCCAGGATCTTGAAGATGTCGGTCACGGACCGGGAGACCGCGCCGGTCAGGTTCGCGGAGTCGGCCTCCTCACCCGGCGTCGGGGCCCGGTACTCGGACAGCTCGTCCAGCTGCGTCCGCAGGTCCTGCGAGACCCTGCGCAGCCGCACGGCGTCGGCCGTCACCGTGCGGTCGGAGTCCTCGTTCAGCATGTCCGCCAACCGCAGCGCGTCCTGCAGGACCGTGTCCACACGGGTGCGGGCGGACCTGACCTCCACGGAGTGGCCGCGGTCGTCGGCCGTCTTCTCGGCCAGCCGGGCCGATGCGTCCGCCAGCCGGCTGATGTCGTCGACGATGATGCTGTGGTTGCGGACCGGGGGCTCGGGTTCTTCCGCCGCGGTAGCGGTGCCCGTGATGCCGAAGGCGAGGGCGCCGGCGGTGGTGGCGCAGACGAGGGCGGAGGCGGTCCGGTGCGTTGCCATCAGGAGACGTGCCTTTCTGTAGGAACGGCAGGGCAAGATCACCCTGGAGCCACCTTGAGAGGGGTGTGTACGGTCCGCAACCGCTCGCGCGCGTTCGGTGGTCATCCGGACGCACCAGGGCTCCCGCCGCCTGCTGGCGTTAGGGTCGTCGACCAGGTAAGGCGCGGTACGGGCGGCGCGCGGTGCGAGCGGCGCGCGGCGGTACGCGGTGCCGGTGGTGTGCGGTACCAGCGGTACGCGGTACGCATGGTGACGAGCGGACGGGTGGACATGGACTTTCCGGAGCAGGGCATTCCGCGGCTGGAGTGGCCCGCCAACGAGCTGGAGGAGGTACTCACCGCCTCGGTGGGGCACCCCGGTGCGGGCGCCCGCATCGTCGAGGTGCTGGGCCGCAGCCGGATATGGGTGCCGCTGCCCAAGGGCGGCGGCCCCGAGAGCGCCGGGATGGGCCGCGCGGGCCTGGACCTGCCCACCGTCGAGATCGACTCGGCCGCTTACGTCCCGGTCTTCAGCTCCGAGCAGGAGTTCCAGCGGGTGGCCGGGCCGCACCTCTCCTTCACCGTCGCGCCGGCCGTCGAGTTCGCACGCGGCCTGCCGCCGCTGATCGGCATCGCCGTCAACCCGGAGGGCACCGTCGGCGTACCGCTGCCGCCCGCCGCCGTGGCCGAGCTGTGCCGGACCGGCCGCCCGGACCTGCCCGGGGCGCCGAGCGGCGCCCGGGTCCGGCTGTTCGAGCCGGACTGGCAGGAGGAGCCGGTGGACTTCCTGGCCGCGGCCGGGCTGGAGTTCTCCTCCGCGGGATTCGTGGTCACCGCGCGCCGCGCGCTGGCCAGCGTCGAGGGGGACGCGCCCGCGCTGTTCGTCGGCGTCCAGGTGGACGCCGCGGCCGTCACACCGCATGATCCGGCCGTACGGGACGCGGTGACCGCCGCCCTCGGCCGGGCCCTCGGCGGGACGCCGCTGACCTGGCCCGTCCAACTGGTCATGCTGGACCTCGCCCAGGGCGACCCGGTCGCCGACTGGATGCTGGAGCGGGTCCGGCCCTTCTACTCCCGCGACATCGCCTGAGAGCCCGCGCCCCCGGCGCCCCGGTGCGCCCGGAGTGCTCCGTCCGGTGACCGCAAGCGGCGTGTGCTGATCCGACCGGGGTCCGGACGCAGGCTCTAAGCTGTTGTTGCAACCGGCAGGCGTACCCCACGTGCCTGCCGACAGGAAGGGACGGACCACGTGAGCGCGGGTGCGCATCAGGGAGCGGCTGCCGGGCAGGTCGAGCAGATGCTGCAGCAGGTCTCGCCCGGCCGGTACGACGCCTACGAGGCGTTGCTGCAGGCACTCGCCGCCGGGCAGGTCTGGATGCTGCTCTGGCACGGCCAGGCCGGTTCGCCCGATGCGCAGTACGGCAACATGGAGGTCGACGGCCTCGGCTACGCGCCGTGCGTGACCTCCGCCCCCGAGCTCGCCGCCAGCGGCTGGAACCGTGCCCACGAGGTCGTCTACGGGCGCGACATCGCGGCCACCCTCTTCCCCGACCGCTGGGGCCTGTGGCTCAACCCGCACGCCCCCGGCGGCGGCGTCGGCATCCCGTGGCTGGACCTGCGGCGCATCGCGGGCGGCCTGGACCGGCTGCCGGCCGGCCCGCTGCGGATCACCGAACCGGCCATCGAGATCCCCCAGTTCTACGCCCTGCTGGGGCAGAACGCGCACCGCACGCCCGCGGTGCGCTCCCTGCGCCGGGCCTGGGTGCAGCCCGCGCTCGGCGCCCCGTACCTGGCCATCGGCCTGGATCTGTACGACACGGGTCAAGCGGCCGTGGACTCCGTACGGTTGATGATCCAGCAGTCCATCGGCGCGGTGCCGGAAGGGCTGCCCGTCTCGACGGTCGCGATGAACGACGAGTACGACCCGGTCGGCATGTGGATGCGGGCCAACGCGCGGCCGTTCTTCGACCGCGACGCCTACGCGGCGGGCCCGGTGCCCGCGCCGGCCCAGGCTCCCGGACCGTCGTACGGCTACGGCTACCCGCGCCCGTACTGACAACCCTTCCGTGCGGCACCGGCCCCGGCCCCGGCAGCTGCCGGTCCACGCCGAGCGGCCGGTTCGCACCGAGCTGCCGGTCCACGCCATGCCGCCGGTTCGCGCCATGCCGCCGGCCCACGCCGAGCTGCCGGTTCACGCCGGCGGGCTCACGGCGTCCGGGCCGCCCGTGCGCCTATGAGGGCAAATCGAACGGCCGCGCTCCCCCAGCAGGGGGTTACCCAAGGGGGACGAGCCGGAACCGCGCCGCGCGCCCGTCACCCCCACCATGCCCGCCGCGCCCACCGCATCGCCGCGTCCAGGCCACGCCCACCGCATCGCCGCGCCCACGCCGCGCCTACTGCATCGCCGCGCCCACGCCGCGCCCACCGCATCGCCCCCGGCCGCCCTCCGTCACCCCCCCCCCCGCCACCCGCAGCCCGAAATAGCACCTCACGCCCGTAAGTTGACCCCCGCGCACCTCCGTGCACCCCGCTCAGTCGGGGCCGCTGTCCGCATAACGGAAGCCCGTGGGCTACATCACAGTTGCGCATCCATTCCCGGTCAGGGCTGGTGAGTGATCGCGAATCGGATGAAGACTCCCGCAGCAGAGGGTTTCGGCCCTGTGTACGAGATGCACCACTCGTCGTCGCGTGACGTTCCGCGACGTCTGCTCCGCCTGCAACATCCGTAAGGCCTGCAACACCTGTACCCGCAACGTCCGTATTCCACGCTTCAGTTGCTCCAGCTGTTCCAGAGTTCTCCCAGTTGCACCGCAAGCACCACTCGCACCAGTGATGTGAACCAGGCCGCCTGACCGCGGCGCGCATGGGCCGGCAGTGTCGGCCGAGAGGGGTCAAAGGCACCGTGACCGCACCGATCGAGACCACCGGGGCGGCTGCCGAAGCGCAGCCGGAAGCGGTGCTGGAAGGCGTCGAGAGCAAGAAGATCGAGGGGCGCTCGCTCGGCCAGATCGCCTGGCTGCGCTTCAGGCGCGACAAGGTCGCGGTAGCGGGTGCCATCGTTGTCATCCTGCTCATCCTGATCGCGGCGCTCTCCCGGCCGGTCCAGTCCTGGCTGGGCCTGGACCCCAACAGCCCGAACCAGGACCTCATCGACCCCAACACCACGCTGCCCAAGGGCGACCTCGGCGGCATGAGCCTGGACCACCCGCTGGGCGTGGACCCGAAGTTCGGCCGTGACCTGCTCGCGCGGGTGCTGGAGGGCTCCTGGGTCTCGCTGATCGTGGCGTTCGGCGCGACGCTGCTGTCGGTGGCCATCGGCACCGTGCTCGGCGTGGTGGCCGGCTTCTACCGGGGCCGGGTGGACGCGCTGATCAGCCGGCTGATGGACGTCTTCCTGGCGTTCCCGCTGCTGCTGTTCGCCATCGCGATCTCGGCCTCGCTCCAGGGCGGCGCCTTCGGGCTCGAAGGGCTGCCGCTGCACATCTCGGTCCTGATCTTCGTGATCGGTTTCTTCAACTGGCCGTACATGGGCCGGATCGTGCGGGCCCAGACGCTCTCGCTGCGCGAGCGGGAGTTCGTGGACGCCGCGCGCGGCATGGGGGCCCGCGGCCCGTTCATCCTCTTCCGGGAGCTGCTGCCCAACCTGGTGGGCCCGATCATCGTCTACTCGACGCTGCTGATCCCCTCCAACATCCTCTTCGAGGCGGCACTGAGCTTCCTGGGCGTCGGCATCCAGCCGCCCCAGGCGTCCTGGGGCGGCATGCTCAACCAGGCGGTCAAGTACTACGAGGTCGACCCGCAGTACATGCTCGTCCCCGGCCTCGCCATCTTCGTCACCGTGCTGGCGTTCAACCTCCTCGGCGACGGCCTGAGGGACGCGCTGGACCCGCGCAGCCGCTGACCCCGCCCGGGCCCGTACGCCCGGCGTCCCCCACCCAAGTTTCCGACCAACGAAGGGGAAACCGACCATTATGCGAAGGTCAGTCCCGGTCGCAACGATCGCGGCCCTCACCAGTGCGGGCCTGTTGCTGTCCGGCTGCAGCGGCAAAGGTTCGAGCAGCGGCTCGGCCGAGGCGAACGCCGCCACCAAGGGCATCGTCAACGCCTCGGACGACAAGGGCGGCACGCTCACGTACGCGATGAGCGACGCCCCCGAGTCCTACGACCCGGGCAACACGTACTACGCCTACGTCTGGAACTTCAGCCGCCTGTACGCGCGTCCGCTCACCACCTTCAAGCCGGGCCCGGGCCCCAAGGGCAACGAGCTGGTGCCCGACCTGGCGGAGTCGATGGGCAAGTCCAGCGACGGCAACAAGACCTGGACGTACAAGATCCGCAAGGGCCTGAAGTACGACGACGGCAAGCCGATCACCTCCAAGGACGTCAAGTACGCGGTGGAGCGCAGCAACTTCGCGCGTGACGTGCTCTCGCTCGGCCCGAACTACTTCCAGACGTACCTGGCGGACAACGAGGGCGGCTACAAGGGCCCGTACAAGGACAAGAGCCCGGAGGGCCTGAAGTCCATCGAGACCCCGGACGACCAGACCATCGTCTTCCACCTCAAGCAGCCCTTCGCCGAGTTCGACTACCTGGTCAGCGCCCCGCAGACGGCGCCGGTGCCGCAGGCCAGGGACAAGGGCGCGGACTACACCAAGAACATCGCCTCCTCGGGCAGCTACAAGTTCGACACGTACGAGGAGGGCAAGAAGGTCGTCCTCGTCCGCAACCCGCACTGGGACGCCAAGACCGACCCGCTGCGCAAGCAGCTGCCGGACAAGATCGTGCTGAACATGAAGGTCGCCCAGTCGACGATCGACAAGGACCTCAAGGCCGGCAACACGCACGTCGACATGGCCGGCCGCGGCGTGGACGCCCAGACCCAGGCCCAGCTCCTGACGAGCACCAAGGAGAAGGCCAACACCGACAACGCGCTCGGCCAGCGCCTGTCGTACGTGGCGATCAACCCCAAGGTCGCGCCGTTCGACAAGATCGAGTGCCGTAAGGCCGTGCAGTACGCGGTCGACAAGAAGGCCGTGCAGACCGCGCAGGGCGGCCCGATCCGCGGTGACGTCGCCACCACCGTGCTGCCCACCGACCTCGCCGGGTACCAGAAGTTCGACCAGTACCCGCAGAAGTACAACGGTGACAACCTCGACCTGACCGAGGCCAAGAAGCAGTGGCAGGCGTGCGGCGCCGGCAACGTGAGCACCACGATCTCCGCCCGCAGCGACCGGCAGGACGAGGTGGACGCGGCGACCTCGGTGGTCGGCTCGCTGAAGAAGATCGGCATCGACGCCAAGATCCAGACGTACCCGAGCGGCAAGTACTTCTCGGACTACGCGGGCGTGCCGGAGTTCACCAAGAAGAACAACATCGGCCTGATGATGATGCAGTGGGGCTCGGACTACCCGACCGGCTTCGGCTACCTGAACCAGATCGTCAACGGCAAGGCGATCCAGAAGTCCGGCAACTCCAACCTCTCCGAGCTGGACGACCCGGCCATCAACAAGCTGCTCGACGAGGCCATCGCCACCAGCGACAAGGCGCAGCGCGAGAAGGACTACGCGGAGATCGACAAGAAGACGATGGAGCAGGCGGTCATCGTCCCGCTGACCTACTTCAAGATCCTGCTGTACCGCTCGCCGAAGGCCACCAACCTGGTGTCCACCTCCGCCTACAGCGGTGAGTACGACTACCTCAACATCGGCGTCAAGAAGTAGCAGCCCCGGAAGGCAGGTGAAGGCATTGGTGTCCGCGGGCCGGCCGGTCCGGCCCGCGGCGCCGACGCCGCAGTCCCGTGTTCGCGTACATCATCCGCAGGTTGATCAGCGCTGTGATTCTGCTGCTGATCGTCAGCGCGGTCACCTTCGGCATCTTCTTCGTGCTGCCGAAACTGGCCGGACAGACCGCTGACCAGTTGGCCGCGCAGTACATCGGAAAGGCCCCATCGGCCGCGGACCTCGCCGCGGTGAAGAAGAACCTCGGCTTGGACAAGCCGGTCTTCGTACAGTACTGGGACTTCCTGAAGGGCATTTTCGTCGGGGTCGACTACAAGTTCGGCCCGGACGCCGCCACATGCAACGTGCCGTGCTTCGGCTACTCTTTCAAGACCCACCTGGAGGTCTGGCCGGAGATCCAGACCCGGCTCCCCGTGACCGTCTCGCTGGCCGCCGGCGCGGCCGTCGTATGGCTGGTCACCGGTGTCGCCACCGGCGTGCTCTCCGCGCTGCGCCCCGGCTCGGTCTTCGACCGGATGGCCATGAGCGTCGCGCTGGCCGGTGTGTCACTGCCCATGTTCTTCACCGGCGCCCTGGCGCTGGCCCTGTTCACCTACCAGTGGCCGATCATCGAGCGCAGCGACTACGTGCCGCTGTTCGAGGACCCCTTCATGTGGGCCCAGACGCTGGTGCTCCCCTGGATCACCCTGGCCTTCCTCTACTCCGCCCTCTATGCACGCCTGACCAGAGCGGGCATGTTGGAGACGCTGAGCGAGGACTACATCCGGACCGCGCGCGCCAAGGGGCTGGGCGAGCGCAAGGTCGTGGTGCGCCACGGCCTGCGCGCCGCGCTCACCCCGATCATCACGGTGTTCGGCATGGACGTGGGCCTGCTGCTCGGCGGAGCGCTCATCACCGAACAGGTCTTCTCCCTCAAGGGGGTCGGCGCGTTCGCCGTCGAGGCGATCAACGCCAACGACCTGCCGAACATCCTCGGCGTCACCTTGCTCGCCGCGTTCTTCATCGTCATATGCAACCTGGTGGTGGACGTTCTGTACGCCGCCGTCGACCCGCGGGTGAGGCTCTCGTGACCGACTCCCCAGACTCCACCGCCGGCCAGGGCGCCGGTGCCACCACCCCGGAGACCACCGTCCCGGACACCACCACGGCCGGGCCGCCCGCCGCCGCGACGGACCTGACGAAGACGGGCGCCGCCGTCGGCGAACCGGCCGCGGCCGGCTCGGGAGCGCCCACCGCCTTCCTCGAAGTGCGCGACCTCAAGGTGCACTTCCCGACCGACGACGGCATCGTGAAGTCCGTGGACGGCCTCTCCTTCACCCTGGAGAAGGGCCGCACCCTCGGCATCGTCGGCGAGTCCGGCTCCGGCAAGTCCGTCACCTCGCTCGCCGTCATGGGCCTGCACCGGGCCTCCCGGCAGCAGCGCGCCAAGGTGAACATGTCGGGCGAGATCTGGCTGGACGGCAAGGAGCTGGTCGGCGCCGACCCGGACGAGGTGCGCCGGCTGCGCGGCCGCGAGATGGCGATGATCTTCCAGGACCCGCTGTCCGCGCTGCACCCGTACTACACGGTCGGCAACCAGATCGTGGAGGCGTACCGGGTCCACCACGACGTCGACAAGAAGACCGCGCGCAAGCGGGCGGTCGAGATGCTGGACCGGGTGGGCATCCCGCAGCCCGACAAGCGGGTGGACGACCACCCGCACCAGTTCTCCGGCGGCATGCGCCAGCGCGCGATGATCGCCATGGCGCTGGTCAACAACCCGGAACTGCTGATCGCCGACGAGCCGACCACCGCCCTGGACGTGACGGTCCAGGCGCAGATCCTCGACCTGATCCGCGACCTCCAGAAGGAGTTCGGCTCGGCGGTCATCATCATCACCCACGACCTGGGGGTGGTCGCCGAGCTGGCCGACCAGCTGCTGGTGATGTACGGCGGCCGGTGCGTCGAGCGCGGCCCGGCGGACAAGGTCTTCTACGAGCCGCAGCACCCGTACACCTGGGGCCTGCTGGGGTCGATGCCGCGCATCGACCGCGAGCAGACCGAGCGCCTGATCCCGGTCAAGGGATCACCGCCCAGCCTGATCAACATCCCCAGCGGCTGCGCCTTCAACCCCCGCTGCCCGTACGCGGACGTCCCCAAGGACAACATCACCCGCACCGTCCGCCCCGAACTGCGCGAAGCCGGCGGTGGGGGCACCCCCGCCAATGAGGGCGTAGCCGGCGGGGGAGGACACTTCTCCGCCTGTCACATGGCGCAGGAGGAGCGGGAGCGTATCTGGACCGAAGAGATTGCGCCGAAGCTGTGACCGAGACTGATGAGACCGGCGTCGCCGCCGGCACGACGGACGGGACCGACGCGAGCGCCGACGCCGCGCCGCTGCTGAAGGTGCGCGGCCTGGTACGGCACTTCCCGATCACCAAGGGCCTGCTGAAGCGGCAGGTGGGCGCGGTGCAGGCGGTCGACGGCATCGACTTCGACGTACGGCCGGGGGAGACCCTGGGCGTGGTCGGCGAGTCCGGCTGCGGCAAGTCGACGATGGGCCGGCTGATCACCCGGCTGGATGAACCCACCGGCGGCAGCATCGAGTTCGAGGGCCGCGACATCACCCACCTGTCGCCGGGCAAACTGCGTCCGATGCGCCGCGACGTACAGATGATCTTCCAGGACCCGTACGGCTCGCTGAACCCGCGGCACACCATCGGCGGCATCGTCGGCACCCCCTTCCGCCTCCAGGGCGTCGAGCCCGAGGGCGGCGTGAAGAAGGAGGTGCAGCGGCTGCTGGAGCTGGTGGGCCTGAGCCCGGAGCACTACAACCGCTATCCGCACGAGTTCTCCGGCGGCCAGCGGCAGCGCATCGGCATCGCGCGGGCGCTGGCGCTCAAGCCCAAGCTGGTCGTCGCCGACGAGCCGGTCTCCGCGCTGGACGTCTCCATCCAGGCGCAGGTCGTCAACCTCATGGACGACCTCCAGGACGAACTGGGCCTGACCTACGTCATCATCGCGCACGACCTGTCCGTCATCCGGCACGTCTCGGACCGGATCGCGGTGATGTACCTCGGCAAGATCGTGGAGCTGGCCGACCGGAAGTCGCTGTACGACGCGCCGATGCACCCGTACACCAAGGCACTGCTGTCCGCCGTGCCGGTGCCCGACCCCAAGCGGCGCACCCAGCGCGACCGCATCCTGCTCACCGGCGACGTGCCCTCGCCGATCAACCCGCCCTCGGGCTGCCGGTTCCGTACCCGCTGCTGGAAGGCGACCGAGGTGTGCTCGACCACCGAGCCGCCGCTGGTGGCGCTGCGTGGCGGCCACAAGGTGGCCTGCCACCACCCGGAGAACGTGCCGGAGACCGTCGGCGCGGGGGCACCGGGCACCGCGGGGGACTGAGGCCGGAGTGCAGGACACGAGAGGTGCGGGCCGGTACGTGGGCGGGCGGAGACGCCGCCCGCGTACCGGCCCTCCCGCGTCCGCACCACCCTTGACCGGCCGGTTTTGCCGACCATAGATTCAGCGGCGCCCGCCGGCCCGTTCCCTGGAGAGGTAGTGCCTTGTCCGCGCAGCACGAAGACCCCGAGGCCACGGCCGCCGACCCCGCGCTGACCGCCTACGCGGCGGTCGCGGCGGACTACGACACCATCGTCGAGGACCCGTACCTGCTGCGCTGGGTCACCTTCTACCGCAAGCTGATCGAGCGGTACGGGCCGGCCGGCAAGCGGCTGCTGGACGCGGGGTGCGGCACGGGGCGCGGCACCCTCGCCCTGCGGGACCGCCTCGGGTTCACGGTGACGGGCTGCGACCTCTCGCCGGAGATGATCGAGGCCGCGCGCGCCAAGCCGGCGGCGGCCGGCACCCGGTTCGTCGTCGCCGACCTGCGGGAGATGCCGGATCTCGGCACCTTCGACGTGGTCACGTGCATGGGCGAGCCGCTGGCCTACCTGTCCGGCGCGGAGCTGGCGGCCGCGTTCGCGGGCCTGGGCCGGCAGCTCGCGGACGGGGGCGTCGTCGTCTTCGACATGACCACGCTGGGCAGTTTCCGGCGGGACTACGCGGTGACCAAGGTCGTGGACCGGGACGGCCGGTTCGACGTGTGGCGGGGCGGGCCCGTACCGGCCGGTCCGGACGCGGTCGTGGACGTCACCCACGACTACTTCGCGCGCACCGGCGACACCACCTGGCGCCGGGTGTCGTCCCGGCACCGCTACCACCACCACTCCGACGCCACGGTGCGCGGGCAGCTGGCCGCCGGGGGCCTGCGGCTGATCGCGGCGCACGGCGTGGAGGGCCGCAAGCTGACCGGCATCCCGGACGAGGACGTCTGCCGCAAGATTCTCTACGTGGCCGGAAAGCAGTCGGAGTGAGGCGGCAACTGGCCTGAGTGGCATGACGAGTTGGCAAAGTCAGGCGTGAAAAGCGACAGAAGAGTGCAGAGTCGGCGCGGTTGTTCACCAGACGACATCCGTGTGTTCGAAGGGACGGCTCATGGCACTCTCCCGTTCAGCACGTCGCCCCGCTCGTCTGCTCCCCCTCGCCACGGCGGCCGCCGCCGCCTTCACCCTCGCGGCGGCTCCCGCCGCCTCACCCGGCGCCCCGGGCGTCGGCGACCCGTACTTCCCGAATCTCGGCAACGGCGGCTTCGACGCCCTGCACTACGACCTCGGCGTCAGCTACCAGCCCGCCACCGGCCGCCTCGACGGCCGTACGGAACTGACCGCGCGCGCCACCCAGGACCTCAGCTCCTTCCACCTCGACCTCCAGAAGCTGGAGGTCACCTCGATCGAGGTGGACGGCAGACGCGCGAAGTTCAGCCGCTCCGGCGACGAGATCACCGTCACGCCCCGGCGCAGCCTGGAGGAGGGGGAGCGGTTCACCGTCGAGGTGGTCTACGGAGGGGTGCCGCTGCCGCTCGGCGGGCCCATCGTCTTCGGCTCGGACTACGGCTGGATGAAGACCGACGACGGGGTCTTCGTGGCCTGCGAGCCGAACGCCGCGTCCACCTGGTTCCCCTCCAGCGACCACCCGGGCGACAAGGCCACGTACGACATCCGCATCGACGCGCCCGAGGGCCTGACCGGCGTCTCCAACGGGCGGCTGGTCGACCGGTACGACGAGGACGGGCGCTCGTACTTCCACTGGCGCGAGCGCAAGCCGATGGCGACGTACCTGGCCACCGCCACGATCGGGAAGTTCGACGTCCGGACGGGCAGCACCCCCGGCGGCATACCGGTCTACGTCGCCACCGATCCGAAGCTGCCGACCGGCACGGTCGATGTCTACGGCATCACCGCCGCGGTGACGGACTACTGGTCGAAGGTCTTCGGCCCGTACCCCTTCGAGGAGACCGGCGCGATCGTCGACGACATGCCGCAGGCGGGCTTCTCCCTGGAGACCCAGACCAAGCCGGTCTACTCGGCCGTCCGCAGCGAGACGACCATCGCCCACGAGATCGCCCACCAGTGGTTCGGTGACTCCGTCACGCCCCGCAACTGGCGTCACATCTGGCTCAACGAGGGCTTCGCCTCGTACGCGCAGTGGCTGTGGGAGGAGCACAAGGGCACCCGCACGGCGCACGACGCCTTCCGCGCGGCGTACGCGGCCCGGCCGGCCGAGTCCGACTTCTGGAAGATCAAGGTCGGCGACCCGCAGCGGGACACCATGTTCGCGCAGGCGGTCTACACGCGCGGCGCGATGACGCTCCAGGTGCTGCGCGAGCGGATCGGCGACCGGGCGTTCTTCGCGCTGCTGCCCGCGTGGACGACGCAGCACCGCTACGGCAACGCGGACACCGGACAGTTCATCGCGCTGGCGGAGCGGATCTCCGGACAGCGGCTCGGCGACCTCTTCCGCACCTGGCTGTTCACCACCGGCAAGCCGGCACTGCCCTGACGCACCGGCGGGCCCGCGCGGAGACCTTCCGGCACGCGGGCCCGCCCCCGCGGTGCGGCCGGCCCCGTCCCGTACCGTCGGGAGAGGTACGAGCGGTGAAAGGGGACACCGATGAGTCTGACCGGAACCCCGTTCTTCGTGGTACTGGTGACGGCGACGGTGCTCGCCGTCCTCGCCACGCTGCTGCTGTGGGGCAGGGTCCGGGGGCCGCAGCCCCTGCGCTGGCTGGCCAGAATCCTGCTGATCGGCCTGTGCCAGGCCACCGCCGTCTGCGTCGTCGCGGTCGCCATCAACAACAGTTACGGCCTCTACGCCTCCTGGGACGACCTGCTGGGCACCGAACAGGACGCGGTCGCGATGCCGGGGCCGCCGGTCGGCCGCGCCAAGTTCAACAACGGCCCCCACGGCATCAAGGACACCTACTTCCGCGGTGCGAAGTCCCACCTCTCCGGCCAGGTGATGGTCTGGACGCCGCCGCAGTACGACGACCCGGCGTACCGCAAGACCAGGTTCCCGGTCGTGATGCTGCTGCACGGCGTGCCCGGCTCACCGCAGTCCTGGCTGGAGCAGGGCGGCCTGCCCGGCGACCTCCAGCAGCTCGTCGAGGGCGGCGCGGCGCACCCCTTCATCCTCGCCCTGCCCGTCGTCAACCCGGGCAGCGTGGACACCGACTGCTCCGACACCCCGCACCGCAAGACCGCCACCTGGCTCGCGACCGACGTCACGGACCTGGTCAGCCACCACTTCCGTACCGCGCCGGGCCCGAAGAACTGGGGACTGCTGGGCTTCTCCACGGGCGGGTACTGCGCGGCCAAGCTGCCGCTCCAGTACCCGAAGACGTTCGGCGCGGGCGTGGCCTTCGATCCCGACCCGCTGACCGGCGACCCGGACGTGCTCACCGACCCGGCGCTGCGGCAGCGCAACAGCCCGCAGTGGCTGGTCCGGCACGTGAAGGCCGACGTGGGGCTGTTCCTGGCGACCTCGGCGCAGGACCCGATCAGCCCGCCCGCCAACATCGCACGCTTCAAGAAGGCCGCCGAAGGCACCAGGACCCGGGTCAGGACGCTGGTGCTGCCGACGGGCGGCCACAACTACGGCACCTGGACGCGGATGTATCCGGCGGCCTTCGGGTGGCTCAGCGAGGAGCTGACGGCGCCGCGGCCGTCGGCGTAGTACGGGGCCGCGGGCCCTCAGCGCGGCTTGAGCTGCTGCGGGCGCGGCAGGTGGAAGTCGAAGTAGACCGCCGCCATGCGCAGCGCGAAGACCAGCCCGGCGCAGACCACGGCGGCGACGTCGGCGCGTACGTGGAGGTGGTGCAGGCCCAGGTAGGAGGCGGCGCCGGCGAGCGCCGCGATGGCGTACACGTCCTCACGCAGCAGCAGCGGCGGGAACTCCCCGCACAGCACGTCGCGGATCACCTCGCCCGCCACCCCGCTCATCACCGCGAGGATGATCACCGCCAGCGGGGTCGCGCCCGCGGAGATGGCGGCGCGGGCGGCGATGACGGTGACGACGGCCAGCCCGACCGCGTCGACGACCAGCAGCGACTTGCGGGGCAGCTGCCAGTACCGCAGGTAGATGATGGTGCCGACACTGACGCAGACGATCAGCGTGAGCAGGACCCAGTCGTGCGTCCAGTACAGGGGGTGGTCGTCGAGGATCAGGCTGCGCAGGGTGCCGCCGGAGGTGGCGGCGGCGAAGGCGAGCACCAGGCCGCCGAACGGGTCCATGTTGGCGCGGTACGCGGCCAGCACCCCGCTCGCGGCGAAGGCGGAGACGCCGACCAGGTAGAGCACGTGAAGCATGGGCCCATGATCTCAGGCCGCCGGGGCGGGGCGCGCGGGCGCGGGCGGGCGGCCGCCGCGGGCGGGGGTCCGGTCCGGCGGACGGTTGAAGGAAAAAGGGTCTACCGGTCAGTAACAAATCCGTGTAGCGTGCCGCGCATGGCACAGGTGACCATAGGTGACAGCGAATTCGACCGCGACACGGCGGTCGTCCGGCGCGCCCCGGGACACTACGAGGCGGACCTCTCCGCCGGCTGGACGATCATCCACGCGGTCAACGGCGGCTACCTGCTCGCCCTGATGGGCCGCGCCCTGGGCGACGCCCTGCCGCACCCCGACCCCTTCTCGGTCACCGCGCACTACCTGACCGCCTCGGTCCCCGGCCCCGCCGTCATCCGTACCGAGGTCGTCCGCACCGGCCGCACCATGTCCACCGGCACCGCCACCCTCGTCCAGTTCGAGGAGGACGGCAGCGAGGTCGAGCGGCTGCGGGTACTCGCCGCGTACGGCGACCTCGACACGCTCACCGACGACGTACGGACCACCGCCAAACCGCCCGCCATCCCCCCGTACGAGCACTGCCTGGGCACCGAGAGCGCGCCCGAAGGGCAGCCCACCATCCCCGGCAGCACTGCCATCACCGACCGCCTCGACATCCGGCTGGATCCGGCGACCTGCGGCTGGGCCGTCGGCGCGCCCTCCGGCAACGGTGAGATGCGCGGCTGGTTCGGCCTCGCCGACGGCCGCGACCCCGACCCGCTCTCGCTGCTGCTGACGGTCGACGCGCTGCCGCCCACCGCCTTCGAGATCGGCCTGACCGGCTGGGTGCCCACCGTCGAGCTGACCACCCACATCCGCCGCCGCCCGGCCCCCGGCCCGCTGCGCGTCGCCATCACCACCCGCAACCTGGCGGGCGGCTTCCTGGAGGAGGACGCGGAGGTCTGGGACAGCGCGGACCAACTGGTCGCCCAGTCCCGTCAGCTGGCCCGGGCGCCCCGGTCCGCCGGCACGGCGTGAATCGCTGCCCCAAAGGGGGCGCGGCGGCCCCCGGTGACGTGCCAGACTGATCACATGGGGGACATGCCACTGAGCATCGACGAAGGCACCGGCGAAAGCACGGTCGTCTGGCTGCACTTGGCCCCGGCCGGCGCGCACGGCGGCGAGGGCGCGCAGCGGCCCGCGGCGGCGCCCGACGACAAGCCGGGACAGGACGACACCGGACTGGAGCTGCCCGACGGCTTCGGCCACTCCCGCCCGGTCAGCGTGGACGGACGGGTCGCCCGGGCGCTGACCCGCGGCGGCGAGACGCTGGAGGGCGCGCTGCGGCCGCTGGGCGCCGTCCTGGGCAGCATCCACCGCTCGCTCGCCGCCGGTGACCACCGGCCGGACGAGGTCACGGTGGAGTTCGGGGTGACCCTCGGCTCGGACCTGAGCCTGGGGGTCTTCTCCGGCAACGGCGAGGCCAGCTTCAAGGTCTCCGCCACCTGGAACCTCGGCAGCGGCAGCGCGACCTGAGGACGGCATGGTGGTGTCCGGCGTGGATCAGCCGCTGTACCGCTCCTTCGTCTCGGTACGCGACACCGGACGGGCCGTGGGCGCCGGTGTCCTGCTCGCCGACGACGCCGTCCTGACCTGCGCGCACGTCGTCAACAGCGCGCTGGGCCGGGACCGTTACGACCAGACGCTGCCGGGCCCGGGCGACACCGTCCGCGTCCGGCTGCCGCACGTGGCGCCCGACCGGGACCTGACCGCCCACGTGGAGCCCGCCCTGTGGAGCCCGCCGCGCGCCACGGCGGGAGGCAGCCGGCCCGTACCGCCCGGCGCGCTGCTCTACCACGGCGACCTGGCCGTCCTGCGCCTGGCGGGCCCCGCGCCCGCCGGCGCCGAACCGGCCCCGTTCCTCCCGCACGCCTACGGCAACGAGGTCATCGCCCTGTGGGCCAGCGGCCACCCGCTGCCCACCGTGCGCGCGGTGCCCCGGGTCTCCGCGCCGCCCTGGGTGGCGCTGGACGTGATCGGCGGCACGGAGGTCAAGGAGGGCTTCAGCGGCGGGCCGCTGTGGGACCGCGACCGGCAGGCCGTCGTCGGCCTCGTGGTGGCCGACCTCCAGGTACCGCCCGGCGCCCGCCAGCCGCAGGCCGCGGCCACCCTCTACGCGATCAGCGTCCCCGCGATCGAGGCCGAACTGCCCGACCTGCCGCCGCCCGCGGTGCCCACCGCCCGGCGCGGCGTCCAGCAGCTGCTGGCCGTCCTGGAGACGATCCTGACCACCCCGGACGCGGTCCGCGGCTGCGAGGAACTGCTCGCCTCCCGGCTGCGGCGGCCCTCCCAGGGCCCCGGCGCCGACCTCGACCGGCTGGTCGGCCTGGCCGTGGGCGTCCGGCGCGGCGTGCCCGAACTCCTCCAGGCCGTACGGGAGATGATGCCGCCCGGCAGCGGCCCGCAGTGGGAGCGGCTGCGCAGGGTGGCCCGCGCCGTCAGCCCCGGCGAGTGCCTGACCCGCAAACAGCAGCGCGACCTGACCGGCCTGCTGGCGCACTGCGGCCGCACGGACCCGCGGGAGCTGCTCACCGCCGTCCTGCCGCACGCCATCGAACTGCCCGCGGTCACCGGGCTGGCCGACGCCGTCGACGTCCTGGAGGGCTTCGAGGCCCAGGGCGCCCAGCCGATGCCGCCGCTGCTCCAGGGCGTGGTGCGCATCGGGGTCGACGAGAGCGAGGCGGGCGCGTACCCGGCCGAGGACCTGGAGGCCTGGACCGAGCGGACGGCCCTGCGGCTGGGCGTGGACGTGGCCGCCGTACGCCAGTACACGGCCGACGTACGGGGCTACCGCGCGGAGCGGGCCCGGGACGCGGCGGCGGAACACGTGGCCCACCAGGCGGCCCGCCATGCGGCTCAGCAGGCCGCCCACCACGCCACTCACCACACCGCCCACCCCGGCGCGCGGCCGTCCGCCGGCTGGGCGGGGATCGGGAACGCCGCGGTGGGCATGGCGGAGGTGGACGCGGGGCCGACGGGCGCGGGGCCGATGGGCGCGGCCCCCTCGGCGAACGGCAGCGGCCCGGGCCGGTACGGCGGCGGCGCGCGGCTGTCGAAGGTGCCGCGTGTCCAGGTGGAGCTGCTGCCCACCGCCACCGGACGGCACTACACGTACCAGGTCTGGGCGTGGAGCGGCGGCGACGCGCCGCACCAGCTCGTCCTCGCCCGGGACACCGAGGTGACCAGCGAACAGGTCGTGGACGACATCCACCGGGTGCTGGTCGAGGAGATCCGCGAGGACCCGGAGCCGGCGCTCGTCGAGTTCTTCCTGCCCGCCGCCTGGCTCGGCCTGCCGGTGGACCGCTGGGAGTCCTTCGACACCGACGAGGACGGCCCCTTCGGGCTGGGCTTCACCCGCCGGGTGGTGATCCGCACCGCCCGGCGCTCCCGCGAGAGCTACGCCGGGTGGAAGCGGCGCACCGCGGCCCTGGACACCGCCCGCAGCCTCGTCCTGGACCACGACGCCACCGACCGCAAGGTGGCCCGCGCCCGCCTGGAGATGCAGCCCGAGGTGGGCACCGTCATCGTCTGCTGCGAGCCCCGCCACCACGGCGCGCTGCTGCGCCAGTGCGTCCAGGCGGGCGTCCACACGGTCCTGTGGCACCGCGAGGAACACGGCGAGAGCGTCGCGGCGGGCCTGCTCGAACTGGTCGAGGGCGGGCACCACACCCAGCTCCCCGAGACGGTACGGCTGGAGCGGGCCAAGGCGGTCGCCGAGGTCGCCTCCACCGGCCACCGGGGACGCCAGCTCTCCTTGATGTACGACGCGCCCGACCACCGGCCACCGCAACTGGCCCCGGACGCCTGGGTACTGACCCAGCCGTGACGCAGCACCTGAGCAAGGACGAAGGAGAACGACCCGTGGCCCCACAGAGCACACCCGACCACGGCCCGGGAGCCGGGCCGGAGCCCGAGGGCTGGTGGGTGTTCCGCGGCCCCGCGCCCCTGCCCGCGGCACCCCCGTGGCGCTACTTCGCCGCCGCCCGCAGGAGGGCCGGGACGCCCGCGCCGTACCTGATGGACCGCAACGAGGTGTCCGTCGTCAACGCCGCCCTGCACCTGCACCGCCCGTTGCTGGTCACCGGCCGCCCCGGCACCGGCAAGAGTTCGCTGGCCCGCGCCATCGCCGCCGAGCTGGGCCTCGGCGACGTGCTGCGCTGGTCCGTCAACTCCCGTTCCACCCTGTCCGACGCGCTGTACCGCTACGACGCGGTGGGCCGGCTGCGCGAGGCGTCGCTGCGCCGCGAGCGGGAGGCGGCCCGTACGGCGCCGCGCCGGCTCAAGGACCACCGCGGCTCCTTCACCACCGACATCGGCCACTACCTGCGCCTGGGCCCGCTCGGTACGGCGCTGGCCGCCACCGAGCGCCCCCGGGTCCTGCTCGTCGACGAGCTGGACAAGTCCGACATCGACCTGCCCAACGACCTGCTGGTGGTCCTGGAGGAGGGCGAGTTCGAGATCCCGGAACTGGCCCGGCTGTCCGAACAGCACCAGGACGTGCACGTGCTCACCGACGGCAGCCGGGAGCGGGTACGGGTGCACCGCGGCGTCGTCTCCTGCGCGCACTTCCCCGTCGTGGTGATGACCAGCAACGGCGAACGCGAGTTCCCGCCCGCCTTCCTGCGCCGCTGCGTCCGCCTGGACCTGCCCGACCCGACGCCCGAGCGGCTGCGCGAGATCGTCGCCCACAACCTCGGCCCGGCCGCGCTCGCCGAGGCGGAGGACCTCATCGACGGCTTCCTCCAGCGCTCCAAGACCGAGACGCTCGCCACGGACCAGCTGCTGGCCGCCGTCCACCTGCGCATCACCGGAGCCGACCTGACCAAGGACGAACTGCTCTCCGCGGTCATGCACCGCCTGGACGAACCCATGTCGCCATGATCGACCGGCTGCGGCAGATCCTCGCGGGCCAGGGGTACGACCTCGGCGCGAGCGAACTGCTGGACGTCCTGTGGCTGGCCCGCGTGGTGCGCGAGGGCGAGCGCCGCGCCGCGCTGCCCGCGGAACGGCCCGGCGAGGACGCCGGGCCGGGACCGGACGGCGGCCCGGTGCCGGCACCGGCGCCGGCGGACGCGCGCGCGGACGGCGCCGGTGGCGGCCCGGGGGAGGCGGACGGGCCGGACGGTACGGACGGCGCGCGGGGGGACGAAGGGGGCGCGGGCCTGCCCGGCGGCACCCCCGTGACCGTACTGCCGTCGCAGCGTTCCCTGTACGCGATGGGCAGCGAGGGCGGCAGCGCGCTCAGCCGCCGGGCCCGGCCCGCCCGGGCCCCCGGCCGCCGCGCGCTCGCCAGACCCCAGCACCTGTCCCGGGCCCTGCGCCCGCTGCGCCGGTTCGAGCCGCACCCGCACCGCTCGGCGCCCGACGTGGAAGCCACCGTCCGGCTCGCCGCGGAGACCGCGCTGTTCGACGTCGTCTCCCGGCCGGACCAGGAGCACCGCTGGTCCGCCGTCCTGCTGGTGGACGACGCGCCGTCGATGCGGGTGTGGAGCCAGCTCGCCGGTGAGCTGCGGGCGGTGCTCGACCGGGGCGGCATCTTCCGCGGCGTGCGGGTGTGTGCCTTCGACCCGCAGGACATGGCCGTCCTGGGCCGCCTGCCGTGGGCCGCCGGCCCCACCCTGACCTTCGTCCTCACCGACGGCACGAGCCCGGGCTGGCGCACCCCGGACGCGGCGCGCGCCGTGCGCCGCTGGGGCCGCTACGGGCCGGTGGCGGTGCTCCACCCGCTGCCCCGGCGGCTGTGGCGGGGCACCGCGCTGGACGCCCAGCCCCGGCTGCTGACCTCCCCCGTGGAGTTCGGCGGCGCCGGCCGGACCACCGTGCTCGACCCGCTGACGGGCGAGCCGGACCCGGAGGCCGAGGAGCCGGGCACGGTCGCGCTGCCCGTCGTCCCGCTGACCCCCGGCGGGCTCGGACAGTGGGCCGCCCTGCTGACCCGCCCCGGCGTCCCGCACCTGATCGACACGGTGCTGCTGGGCGAGGACCCGGAGCAGGACCCGCCGCGCCCCGCGGGCTCGGCGGCGGACCTGGTCGCGCACTTCCGCGGCGCGTTCTCGCCCGAGGCGTACCGTCTGGCCGTACGGCTGTCCGCCATCAACCCGCTCACCGTGCCCCTGATGCAGCTGGTGCGGGCCGCCACGATGAGCGACGCCGGACCGACCCAGGTCGCCGAGATCCTCCTCGGCGGCCTGCTGGAACGCGTCGCCGCCCCGCGCGGGGCGCGCTCGCTCGGCGGGTTCGACGGGCCGCTGGGCACCGGCGCGCGACAGCCCGTCTACGACTTCCGGCCCGGCGTGCGCGACCTCCTCTTCAGCGGCCTCGGCACCCAGCAGTCCCTGGCCGTCGTCGAGGCGGTCGGGCGCGCCCTGGAGCCGTACATGGGGCGGCTGCCCGACTTCCCGGCCCTGGTCGCCGACGACACCGGGGAGATGCGCCTCCAGGAGTCGGCGCAGGCGTTCGCGGTGCTCGCCAGCCCTGTGCTGGAGCGGCTGGGGGGCCGTGTGCCCGGGGGGACGGACGTACCGGGCACCGGCACGGAAACGGCCGAGGCTGCCAGGACTGCCGGAGAGCCCGTTCGTACGGAGGGGGGAGAGCCCGTCCGTACGGAGGCCGAAACCCTCGTCGGTACGGAAGCCGAAACCAACGTCGGTACGGAGGCCGAAGCACCCACCCGTACGGAGCCGGAAGCACCGGCACACCACCCGGAAGCATCAGCACACCACCCGGAAGCCCCGGAAGAGTCCGCCACCGAGCCCGCTCCGCCCCTGCCCCAGGCCCCGCCCCTGCCCGAGGCCCCACCCCGCCGCTCCCTCCCCGCCCTGCCCGTCGAAGAGCTGCGCGAGCCGCTGCGCTTCACCGTGCTCGGGCCGGTCGGCCTGTGGCGCGGCGACCAGCGGATCGAGATCCCGTCCCGCATGGACCGGGCGCTGCTCGCCGCCCTCCTGCTGCGCCACGAAGGCGTCGCCTCCGAGGCCGAACTGCTCAACGCGCTCTGGGGCGCCGACCCGCCGCGCAGTGCCCGCTCGATGCTGGACCACGGCATCGCGCGGCTGCGCAAGGCCCTCGGCGAGGACGAACACGTCCTGGTCCGCGAGCGCGTCGGCTATGCCCTGCGCGGCGACGCCGGGACCGACATAGACATGGACCTGGAACGCGCCCAGGGCTACGAGCGCGCCGCCCGCGCCGCCCGGGACGCGGGGGAGTGGGACCGCGCCCGCACCCTGCTGAACGCCGCCCTCGGCCTGTGGCGCGGCGAGCCGCTGGCCGGGCTCCCCGGCCCGTACGCGCAGTCCGAGCGGCTGCGGCTGACCGAGTGGCGGCACACCCTGGTCGAGGAACGCATCGAGTGCGACCTGTGGCTCGGCGGGTACGACGGGGCCCAGGCCGAGCTGACCGAACTGCTCGCCCGCGACCCCTCCCGCCCCCGCCTGCGGGAACTGCTGACGCTCGCGCGCGCCCAGGGCAAGGCCCGGCAGAGCGGCGACACGGCCCCGCCGCCCCCGCGCGAGCCGCTGCGCATCACCGTGCTCGGTCCGGTGCGGATGCTGCGCGGCAGTGCGGACCTGGCGACCGGCACACCGCAGCAGCGCGCGCTGCTCGCCGTCCTGGTGCTGCGCGCAGGCAGTGTCATCTCCGAAGCCGACCTGATCGACGCCCTGTGGGGCGACGACCCGCCGAACTCCGCCTACGCCGCCCTGCACACGTACGCCTCCCGGCTGCGCAAGGCCCTCGGGCCGGACGCGGACGTCCTGGTCACCGAGAACGGCGGCTACGCGCTGCGCCGGACCGCCAGAACCGACCTGGACGTGGACCTGCGCCGGGCCGACGACCTGGTCACCGTGGCCCGCGACGCCCGCGCGGCCCGGGACTGGGACAGCGCCAGGGACCTGCTGGACGCGGCCGTCGCCCTGTGGCGGGGCGGACAGCCCCTGGCGGGGCTGCCGGGGCCGTATCTGCGCGCCGAGTCCCGGCGGCTGGCCGACCGGCGGCGCACCCTGGTCGAGGACCGCACCGAGATGGAACTGCGCCTGGGCCGGCACGCCGCGGCCGAGGAAGCGCTCACCTGGCTGCTCTACCTGGACCCGGCCCGCGAACGCACCCGCGAACTCCTCGCGCGCGCCCTGGCCCACGACGAGCCGGTCTCCCCGGGGCTGCGCAGCCTCCTGCGGGCCGGCCGGTACGGGCCCCGGCAGGACCGCGCGGGCGGCAGCCGGACGGCCGAACTGGGGCGGCTGGCGGACCACCTGACGCGGCAGCGGCCGACGGGACGCAACGCCTGTGTCATCTCCGGGGGCGCGGGCGTCGGCAAGACGAGCCTGGCGGCGCGGGTGGCCGACGCGGTGCAGGACCGGTTCCCGGACGGGCGGCTGTACGCGATCATGCCGGCCGAGGGCGATCCGGAGGCCGCGGTACCGCGGCTGGCCGCTGTGCTGCTGCGCCAGCTCGGCTACCGCGAGGAGGAGATCCCCGCCGAGGCCGGGGAGCGGGTGGCGTTCTACCGGGCGGCGGTCGGCGCCCTGCGCCTGGTCGTCGTCCTGGACGAGGTGCGTGACGTCGGGGCCGTACTGCCCCTGCTGCCGGACGCCGCGGGCGCCGCCCTGGTCATCGGCCGCGACCGGCCGCCGGCCGGCCTGACCGGCGTCCTGTCCGTGCACCTGGAGAGCCTGAGCCTGACCGACGCGCTGGAACTCCTCGCGCTGCGGGTCGGCGAGGAACGGGTCGCGGCCCGCCGCGCGGTGGCGCGCGCGGCGCTGGAGGCGTGCGGCTGTTCGGAGGCCGCGGTCGAGGCGGTGGCCGCGGAGCTGTTGCTGGACGGCCCGGCGGACCGTACGGCGGCCGAGGCCATGATCCGCAGCACCGCGCTGCGCCTCACCCACGACCTCGCCCCGCCTGCGCTCGCCGCCTTCCGGCTGCTGGCGCTGCCGCACTGTACCGACCTGCCGGCCGCCGCCGTGGCCGCCCTCACGGGCACCGACCCCGCCACCGCCCGTACCCACCTGGACACCCTGGTGCGGGCCGGACTGCTGAAGACCTCGGCCGCCGGCCGCTACCGGCACCGCGAAGCACTCGCCGCCTTCGCCTACGACGAGCTGACCCGGCACACCGCGCCGGAGGACCGCACCGCCGCGCTGTCCCGGCTCCTCGACTGGTACCTGGTCACCGCCCACCGGGCGTACGGCCTCGACGCGCCCGGCGCCCTGCTCCTGGACCGCACCGCCTCGCCCGCCTCGTCCGTCACGGCCGCCCCGTTCGCGGACCGCAGGGCGGCGGCGGACTGGTGGGCGGCGGAGGGAGCCGGAGCGCTGTCCGTCGTCCAGCAGGTGGTGGAGCTGCCGTCCGGGGCGCACACCGCCCGGTGCGCCGACACGCTGCTCCTCCTCGAACCCCTGCTGGGCGCGGGGCGCCTGACGGACCGCTACGAGCAGACCGCGCTGGCCGTGACCACCGGGGCGGCCACCGGCCGCGACAAGCGCGCGGAGGCGCGCGCCCGGCTGGCCCGTGCCCGCGCCTGCCTGACGGCCGACCGGTTCGCCGACGCCGAGGACGAGGCCCGCCGCGCGTACCGGCTGGGTCTCGACGCGGGAGACCCGGTGACCAGCGGCCGGGCGCCGCTGGTGCGTGGCGCCGCCGCGGTCGGGCTGCGCCGGCCCGACGCCGAACAGCACTTCACCCTGGCCATGAGCCACTGCCAGGTGCAGGGCGACCGGCTGGGCGAGGCCGCCGTACTGGTGGAGCGCTCCCGGCTGTGCGTCCGCGACCGGGAGGCGGCGCGGGGCGTCGGGCTCGCCCGGCAGGGCGTGGACATCTGCCGCGCCATGGGCCAGGGGCAGCGTCTCGGCACGGGGCTGTACTTCCTCGCCGTCGCCCTGGCCGAAACGGGCCGCCACGAGGAGGCGCTGGCCGCCCTCCAGGAGGCGTCGCCCCTCTTCGACGAGGCCGGGCAGCGGCTCTGGACGGGCCTGGTCCAGCTGCGGTCGGCCGAGTCCTGCCTCGCCGTCAACTGGGCGGACGGCGCCGTACGAGCGGCGGAGGAAGCGGTACGCCTGTTCGCGGAGGCGGGCGGCGACCGGCGGATGGCCGACGGGCTGAGCCTGCTGGCCCACGCGCTGGACGCCCTGGGCCAGGAGAAGCGGGCCCAGGAGCGCTGGAGCGAAGCGCTCGCCCTGTACGAGACGCTGAACACGCCCGGCTCGACGGGACCGACGCTGCGGCCGCCCCTGGAGCCGGGCGGGGCGTGAGAGCCGCTACGCGGCGAACGCCCCGAGCACGGCCGTCAGCTCCGCCGGCGCGTCCTCCTGTACGAGGTGCCCGGCGCCCTCGAAGAGGTGCAGGCGGGCGTCCGGGATCAGCGCCGCGAGGTCGTGCGCCAGGGCGACGGGGTTCCAGGCGTCCTCCGCTCCCCAGGAGACGAGGGTCGGTACCGAGACCTTGCCGTACTCCTCCTTGAGGTCCGCGGTGCTGAGCAGCCCGTTCTGCTCGATCTGCCGGTAGAAGGCGGGCTGTCCCTCCTGGGTGCACCACGGTGCGACGAGCTGTTCCAGGACGGACGGGTGCAGGCCGGGGCTGCTCGCGGAGGAGATGTACTCCGTCACCAGCGCCCGGTGCAGGGCGGTGGGCAGCTGTGCGAAGACGTCGGGGTGCTCACCGAGCAGGCGGTACGTGGCGGAGCCCCAGCCGGGGAGGGCGGTCGGGCCGACGAGGGCGAGGCGCCGGTAGCGCGCGCCGTGCGCGAGGTGGGCGCGCAGGGCGACGTAGCCGCCGAAGTCGTGGGCGACGACGGTGGGTTCCTGGGCGGTGAGTCCCCAGTGGGCGAGCAGTTCGGTGAAGACCTCGGCCTGCTTGCGGAGGGACACGTCCTGGCCGGCGGCTTGCGCGGAAGCGCCGTAGCCCGGCATGTCCCAGGCGTGGACCCGGAAGCGGGCGGACAGCGCCCGTGCGACGCCTCGCCAGACGTACGAGGAGAACGGCGTCCCGTGCAGCAGGACCAGGGGCGGCGCCCCGTCCTCGCCGAGCGCGGTCCAGCGCACTTCACCCGAGGTACTGCGGTACGTACGGTTCAGCTGCCACTGTGTCATGACCGTAAGCGTAGTGACTCCTTACAGGGGTGTCGAGGGGGCCGCGGGGACGGGTGCGCGCCCGTGAGGCGACGGGGCCGGCGCGTGGTGCGGCCGGGGGCGTGGGGCCGGGCCCCCACGCGCCCGGCATGCGCCCCCGCGCCTGCTCGTAGAATCGTGCGCACCATGGTTTACCTCGACCACGCCGCCACCACCCCGATGCTCCCGGAGGCGGTGCAGGCGATGACCGCCCAGCTGACCGTCACCGGCAACGCGTCCTCGTTGCACGCCGCGGGCCGGCGCGCCCGGCGCACCGTCGAGGAGGCGCGGGAATCCCTCGCCTCCGCGCTCGGCGCGCGCCCCAGTGAGGTCGTCTTCACCGCGGGCGGTACCGAAGCCGACAACCTCGCGGTCAAGGGCCTGTACTGGGCCCGCCGGGACGCCGAACCGGCCCGTACCCGCGTCCTCGCCAGCCCCGTCGAGCACCACGCCGTCCTGGACGCCGTGGAATGGCTCGCCGAGCACGAGGGCGCGCGCGTCGAGTGGCTGCCCGTCGACGCGTACGGACGGGTGCACGCCGACGCGCTCCGCGAGGCGATCGCCCGCGACCCCGACGACGTCGCCCTCGCCACCGTCATGTGGGCCAACAACGAGATCGGCACGGTCATGCCGGTCCGCGAACTGGCCGAGGCCGCGGCGGAGTTCGACGTTCCGCTGCACGCCGACGCGGTGCAGGCGTTCGGACAGCTGGAGGTCGACTTCGCGGCCTCCGGCCTGGCCGCGATGACCGTCTCCGCACACAAGATCGGCGGGCCGTACGGAGTGGGAGCGCTGCTGCTGCGGCGCGAGTACGCACCCGTCCCCGTCCTGCACGGCGGCGGCCAGGAACGGCAGGTGCGCTCCGGCACCCTGGACACCCCGGGCATCGCCGCGTTCGCCGCCGCCGCGCGGCACGCCGTCGCGCACCGCGCGGAGTTCGCCCGCGACATCGGCGCCCTGCGCGACGACCTCGTCAAGGCGGTACGGGCCGCCGCCCCGGACGCCGTCCTCGGCGGCGACCCCGACCCGGCGGGCCGCCTGCCCGCCAACGCCCACTTCTCCTTCCCCGGCTGCGAGGGCGACTCCCTGCTGCTCCTCCTGGACGCCCAGGGCATCGCCTGCTCCACCGGCTCCGCCTGCACCGCGGGCGTCGCCCAGCCCAGCCACGTCCTGCTCGCCACCGGCGTGGACGCCGACCTCGCCCGCGGCACGCTGCGCTTCTCCCTGGGCCACACCAGCACCGCGGCGGACGTGGCGGCGGTGGCGGAGGCGATCGGTCCGGTGGTGGAACGGGCACGGAGCGCGGGGCTGAGCTGACCCGGGGGCTGCCGGGCTCCACGCAAGCCGGGCTCGGCGCGTCGGGCTCAGAGCCAGTCGGCCGCTGCCTGGAGGAGCAGCCGCCAGGCCGGCTCGGCGCCGGTGCCGAACGCCGCGGCGAGGGCGTACCCGACCGCGGCGTCCTCCCGCAGCGGCGGCGCCACGTCCGGATGCCAGTCGGCCCAGACGTGCCCGGTGCCGTCCGAGGAGAAGTCCGCGATCCGGCGGCCTTCCTTGACGAGCCGGCTCCCGTTGGGCGAGTCCGGGAGGAGCCGGTACACGGCGCCGCCGTAGATCGCCTCCACCCGGTGGGAGCGCCGGGTCAGCCGTCCCCCGGCAGGGGTGAGGTGCGCGGGCCGGCCGTCGACGGTCAGCCGCAGGTACGCGCCGTCGCGGGTGCCGACGGGGACGTGCCCGGCCGGCGGCGCGCCCGGTGAGCGGCGCAGCTCGGCCGTCGCCACCCGGTCGCCCCGGACCGTGAGCAGGCCGGCGTCGGCGTCCAGGTCCAGCACGATCCGGCCGAAGACGCGGTCCTCGGCGAGGCCGGTGCCGGGGCGGCCGCCGGTGCCGCGGCGCGCCGGCCCAGTGGCCGGGGCTCTGTCGTACGCCATGCATGGTCCGTTCCGCGAGGGGCGCCGCGCGGCGCCCGGGCGCCCCGGCGGCCCGCGTCACGCCCCCGGGGTGGGGGACGGCCGGCGCAGCTCGGCGCGCACCAGGTCCAGGTACAGCCTCCAGTTCCAGTGTGGCCCGGGATCGGTGTGATCGGCGCCCGGTACCTCCACATGGCCCACGATGTGCTGCCGGTCGGCGGGGAAGCCGTAGCGCCGGCAGATCCCGGCGGTCAGCCGGGCGGATGATGCGTACATGGCAGGAGTGAAGGACGCCGGGCGGTCCACGTAACCCTCGTGCTCGATCCCGATGCTGCGCTCGTTGTACGCGCGGTTGCCCGCGTGGTACGCCACGTCCAGCTCCCGGACGGTCTGCGCCACCTGCCCGTCCTTGCGCACCACGTAGTGCGCCGCCGCGCCGTGCAGCGGGCTCTGGAAGACCCGCAGCGCGTCGGTGTAGCCGCCCTGGACGACATGGACGACGACCCGGTCGATCGGGTAATCGTCCGGGCGGTCGGCCTGCCGCCAGTTCGCCGGGGCGGCCGGCACCCAGCGCGCGGAGGTGTGGTCCACCGCGCCGTCCGTCCGCGGTTTCCTGCGGCCCGGCAGCCGCCACCACCAGCGCAGCACGTCGTCGTGCAGCGCGTACGCCGTACCGCCCGCCAGCGCCGTGCCCACGCCGCCGAGCAGCAGGGCCCGCCTGCTGAACCCCTGGCCGGCCGGCTGCCCGGCTCCCCCCGCGTCTCCCATGCGCTGCACAACGCTTGGAGGGCCGTCGGTGGTTCCGTCTACCCTGGAAGGGTTATGACGACTGACGCTCCCCGCCGCCTCCGCGTGCTCGCCGCCATGTCCGGCGGTGTCGACTCCGCCGTCGCCGCCGCCCGCGCCGCCGAGGCCGGCCACGACGTGACCGGCGTGCACCTCGCGCTCTCCGAGAATCCGAAGTCCTTCCGCACCGGAGCCCGGGGCTGCTGCACGATCGAGGACTCGCACGACGCGCGCCGCGCCGCCGACGTCATCGGCATCCCGTTCTACGTGTGGGACCTCGCCGAGCGCTTCCGCGAGGACGTGGTCGAGGACTTCTTCGCCGAGTACGAGGCGGGGCGTACGCCCAACCCCTGCCTGCGCTGCAACGAGAAGATCAAGTTCGCCGCGCTGCTGGACAAGGCGCTCGCCCTCGGCTTCGACGCGGTCTGCACCGGCCACTACGCCACGGTCGTGGAGCGCCCGGACGGCAGCCGTGAGCTGCACCGCGCCTCCGACATGGCCAAGGACCAGTCGTACGTCCTCGGCGTGCTCGACGACCAGCAGCTCGCGCACGCCATGTTCCCGCTCGGCGACACGGTCACCACCAAGGCGGAGATCCGCGAGGAGGCCGCCCGGCGCGGTCTGTTCGTCGCCAAGAAGCCGGACAGCCACGACATCTGCTTCATCGCGGACGGCGACACCCAGGGCTTCCTCGCCAAGCGGCTCGGCCGCGCCGAAGGCGACATCGTCGACGAGTCCGGCACCAAGGTGGGCACCCACGAGGGCGCGTACGGCTTCACCATCGGCCAGCGCAAGGGCCTGCGCATCGGCACCCCGGCCCCGGACGGCAAGCCGCGCTACGTCCTGGACATCTCCCCGGTCGACAACACCGTCACCGTCGGCCCGGCCGAGTCCCTGGACGTGACCGCGCTGACCGCCGTCCGCCCCCGCTGGTGCGGCGCCGCGCCGGACGGCCCCGGCACGTACACCGCCCAGCTGCGCGCCCACGGCGGCGAGACCGAGGTCACCGCCGAGCCGGTCGAGGGCGGACTGCGCGTGACCTTCGCCGAACCGGTCCGCGGCGTGGCCCCCGGCCAGGCCGTCGTGCTGTACGACGGGACACGGGTGGTCGGCTCGGCGACGATCGCGACGACGGAACGGGTCCGCGCGCTCGCGTGACCGGCGGGCGCCCGGCCGGGGCCGCCGGCCGGGGGCTCAGAGCACGCCGCGTACCGACCGGCGGTAGGTCGAGCGCCGCTCCTCGATGGCGCTCCAGCGGTCGCCGTAGACGTTCCGGGTGATCCCGGACTCCGCAAGGAAGTCGTGCGGGAAGCCCAGCGGTACGGCGCTGACCTCGTCGAGCCGGCGCAGGGCGGCCGCGTCCAGCTCGACCTCGACGCTCGCGAGGTTGTCGGCGAGCTGGCTCTCCTTGGTGGCGGCGATGATCGGGATGATGTTCCCCGGCTGCTGCCGCAGCCACGCCAGCGCCACCTGGGCCGGGCTCCAGCCGCCCTGCTCGGCGATCTCCAGCACCGCCGTGATCGTCTCCTCGGTGTGGCCCGGGCCGCGGCCGTCGTCGCCGACCACGTCCAGCCGGCCCGTCTCGCCGCGGCGGTACTTGCCGGTGAGCTTGCCGGCGGCCAGCGGGGCCCACGCCAGGACGGCCAGGTCGAAGGCGCGCGCCTGGGGCAGCAGCTCGCGCTCCGGGGTGCGCTCCAGCAGGCTGTAGCGCAGCTGGGAGCCCGCGAACGCGGTCCAGCCGCGCAGCTCGGCGAGGGTGTTGGCCTGCGCGATCTCCCAGGCGGGCCAGTCGGAGACACCGACGTACTGCACTTTGCCGGACCGTACGACGTCGTCCAGCGCCCGCATGGTCTCCTCGACGGGCGTGAAGTGGTCCCGCGCGTGCACCCAGAGGACGTCGAGGTGGTCGGTGCGCAGCCGGGTGAGGCTCTGCTCCACCGACTGCACCAGGTTCTTGCGGTGGCTGCCCGCGGCGTTCGGGTCGCCCTCGCGGGTCGCGCAGGTGTACTTGCTGGCGAGCACGAAGCGGTCCCGGCGGCCTTCGAGCAGCTTGCCGAGGATCTTCTCGGAGCTGCCGTCGGTGTAGTTGTTCGCGGTGTCGATGAAGTTGCCGCCCGCGTCGTCGTACGCGTCGACGATCCGCGCGCTGGTGTCCTCGGGGGCGCCCCAGCCCCAGTCCGAGCCGATGGTCATGGTGCCGAGGCTCAGCTCGCTCACCCGCAGACCGGTCCTGCCGAACAGTGTGTAACGCACGAAGAGTTCCCCTTCGGTGGTCGGGTCGTGCGTCCGACGCTATGAGCTGGAGGGCACTCCAGCGCAAGCGTCCGGCCGGGCGGGCGTGGCCTGACAAATGTCACGGCGATGTGGTGACAGCCGGAGCTGCCGGGAGAGGGGGCCGCGCGGCGAGGCTGGAAGCGGCACGGACGGACCACGCGGACAGTGACACGGAGGACCCCATGGACAGCCAGGCCCCGCACCGTACGACGGCCGGCGCCGGAACCGGCACCGGCACCGGCGAGGCGGCCCGTACGGGCGGGACGGCCCGCACCGGTGGGACGGCCCGGCCCGGCAAGAATCTGGAGGGCCCCCGGGCGCTGCTCCTGGACGTCGGCGTCCCGATCGCCTCGTACTACGTCCTGACCGGCGTCTTCGGCCTGAGCACCCTCGCCGCGCTGGCCTGGAGCGGTGCCCTGCCCGCCGCGCGGTCCGTGTGGAGCCTGGTCAGGGAGCGCCGTCTCAACGCCATGGCCACGGTGATGACGGTGACCAACGTCGTCGGCCTGCTGCTGAGCCTGATGGCGGGCGACGAGCGGCTGATGCTGGCCAAGGACAGCGCCGTGAGCAGCACCTTCGGCCTGGCGGTGCTGGTGTCCGCGCTCATCGGGCGGCCGATGCTGGCGCCGACGCTCAAGCCCTGGCTCACCCGCGGCGACACGGCCAAGGCCGCCGCGTGGGACCGGCTGACGGCCGGGTCGGCGCGGTTCCGGCGGGCGCAGAGCCGGCACTCCGCCGTGTGGGGCGCCGCCCTGCTGGGCGAGTGCGTGGCCCGGGTGATCGGCGCGTTCACCCTGCCGGTGGACGTCATGGTGTGGCTGGGCACGGTGCTGCTGATCGTGGCCGTCGTCGTCGCCACCGTGGTCAGCGCGATGGTCGGCATCCACACGATGGTGTGGATGCTGGTGGCCGAGGTGGCGGCGCACGCGGAGGCCGGCGCGGGGACCGGAGCGGCGGCCTCCGCCCCGGCCCCGGACGTCAGCGCAGCCCCGGCAGCGACCGCAGCTCGGTGATCCGCAGGGCGCGTGCCAGCAGCAGGAAGAGCAGGACCATGGTCGCCGCCCCGGCGGCCAGGGCCGCCGCAGTCGACCAGAAGGTGCTCCCGGTGGCACCGGCGCAGGCCTGGGCAGCCGCCCAGCCCACCGCCCCCGCGGCGAGCGCGGCACCGGTGAGCTTGCCGTACGTACGGCTCAGCCGGCGCCCGTCCAGCCGCCCCTCCAGCCGGCGCCGCAGCAGGTACGCGCTGGCCAGCAGCCCGGCGCCGTACGACAGGGCGTACGCGGCCGCCATGCCGACCACCGCCCACCGGGCCGGCAGCAGCAGGTGGCAGGCGGTGGCGAGCGCGATGTTCACGCCGGAGATCCAGGCGGCCATCAGGAACGGCGTACGGGTGTCCTCGAAGGCGTAGAAGCCGCGCAGCAGCAGCGACTGGGCGGAGAACGGGATCAGGCCCAGCCCGAGGGCCTGGAGCATCTGCCCCAGCGGCACGGCGGACTCGGCACTGGCGGCGCCGTGCGCGTACAGCAGCTGCGCCATCTCCGGGCCGAAGGCCACGAAGAACACGGCGGCCGGGACGATGACCGCGCCGCTGACGCGCAGCGCGCGGGAGAGGTCGTCCCGCAGGTCGTCCAGGCGCCGTTCGGCGGCCGCCCGGGTCATCCGCGGCAGCAGCGCGGTGATCAGCGAGACGGTGACGACGGACTGCGGCAGGCCCCAGATGTTCTGCGCGTAGGTGTAGGAGGAGAGGCCGACGCCGCCGGTGGGCAGTTCCTGGTCGGCGGCGGTCGCGTAGTGCGTCACGACGGTCATCGAGACCAGGTTGGCCAGCACGAACAGCAGCGTCCAGCGCGCGGCGTTCGCGCTCTTGCGCAGCCCCGTGCCGCGCCAGTCGAAGCGCGGCCGGAAGCGGAAGCCCGCCTCGCGCGCGTACGGGACCAGGGCGAGCGCCTGGAGGGCGATGCCGATCGTGGTGCCCACGCCGAGCATCCGCACCTGCGCGTCGGTGATCTCCGCCACCGTCTCCGGCACGGTCAGCAGGCCGAGGTACGCGCCGAACATGGCGATCAGCACGACGTTGTTGAGCACCGGCGTCCACATCATCGCGCCGAACTTCCCGCGCGCGTTGAGCACCTGCCCCAGGATGCCGAACACCCCGTAGAAGAAGATCTGCGGCAGCAGGAACCGGGCGAAGACCACGGTCAGTTCGTACGCGGCGTGGTGTTCCGGCGTGTCCGTCGTGTAGAGGCTCACGATCTCGGGCGCGGCCCACACCGCGAGCAGCGTGCCGATGCCGAGGACGGTCAGGACCAGCGTGACCAGCCGCTGTTCGTGGGCCCGCCCGCCGTCCGGGTGCTCCGCCCGGGCCCGTACGAGCTGCGGGACGAGCACCGCGTTGAGGGCGCCGCCGATCAGCAGCGTGTACAGGCTCGTCGGCACGAGGTTGGCGGTGTTGTACGTGGTGGCCAGCAGCCCGGTACCGAGGGCGCCGGCCTGGAGGACGCCTCTGATCAGGCCGGTGGCCCGGGAGACGACCGTACCGGCGGCCATCAGTAAGGAGGAACGGCGCAGATTCCCGCCGCCCCCGCCCGTCCTCGTGTCCTCCTCGCCGTCGGCCGTCTGCGTCGTGTGTGCGCTTGCGCGCGTTCCCTCCACCATGACCGCAACCTAAACCCAGAGGTTCACGCATCGCGACTTCCGTCCCGGTGGCCACGGGCGGCCCCCGGGCCCCTAGGCTCGGCGGCAGCGACGGGACGCCAAGGGCAGCCCGGCCGGACTCCGGTGCCACGCGCGCGGATCCGGGCCGCGGGCGGCCCTTCGTCGGCCACGAAGGGAAGTACGGACATGTCGACAGTGCACGCCGGGACCGGTGCGGCCGGACGGAACTCAGCGGTCTCCCTGGAGCTGCTGCACCAGGAACTGGTACGGCGCAACCCGGGGGAGCCCGAGTTCCACCAGGCCGCCCTCGAAGTGCTGCAGACCCTGGCCCCGGCGCTGGCGGCCCGTCCCGAGTACGCCGAGGCCGGCATCCTGGAACGGCTCTGCGAGCCGGAGCGCCAGATCCTCTTCCGCGTACCGTGGCAGGACGACTCCGGGGCCGTCCGCATCAACCGCGGCTTCCGGGTGGAGTTCAACAGCGCGCTCGGGCCCTACAAGGGCGGGCTGCGCTTCCACCCGTCCGTCAACCTCGGCATCGTCAAGTTCCTCGGCTTCGAGCAGGTCTTCAAGAACGCCCTCACCGGACTGAACATCGGCGGCGGCAAGGGCGGCAGCGACTTCGACCCGCGCGGCCGCTCCGACGCCGAGGTGATGCGCTTCTGCCAGTCCTTCATGACCGAGCTGCACCGGCACCTGGGCGAGCACACCGACGTACCGGCGGGCGACATCGGCGTCGGCGGCCGCGAGATCGGCTACCTCTTCGGCCAGTACCGGCGGATCACCAACCGCTGGGAGGCCGGGGTGCTGACCGGCAAGGGCCTCGGCTGGGGCGGGTCCACGGCCCGTACGGAGGCCACCGGGTACGGCAACGTGCTCTTCACCGCCGAGATGCTGCGGCAGCGCGGCGAGGACCTGGACGGCCGGCAGGTCGTGGTCTCCGGCTCGGGCAACGTCGCCGTCCACAGCATCGAGAAGTCCCAGGCGCTCGGCGCCAACGTGCTGACCTGCTCGGACTCCGGCGGCTACGTGATCGACGAGAAGGGCATCGACCTCGATCTGCTCAAGCAGGTCAAGGAGGTCGAGCGGGGCCGCGTCGAGGAGTACGCGGAGCGGCGCGGGGTCTCCGCCCGGTACGTGCCGGGCGGCCGGGTCTGGGACGTGGCGTGCGACGTCGCGCTGCCCTCCGCCACCCAGAACGAGCTGGACGCCGACGCCGCGCGCGTCCTCGTGCGCAACGGCGTCAAGGCCGTCTCGGAAGGCGCCAACATGCCGACGACGCCCGCGGCGGTGGCCCTCTTCCAGGAAGCGGGCGTGGCCTTCGGGCCCGGCAAGGCGGCCAACGCGGGCGGCGTGGCCACCAGCGCCCTGGAGATGCGGCAGAACTCCGCCCGCGAGTCCTGGAGCTTCGAGCGCACCGAGGGCGAACTGGCGGCGATCATGCGCGGCATCCACGACACCTGCTACGAGACCGCCGAGCGCCACGGCCTGCCGGGCGACTACGTCACGGGCGCCAACGTCGCGGGCTTCGAGCGGGTGGCGGAGGCGATGCTGGCACAGGGGCTGATCTGAGGCGCCGGGGCCGGGGCGGGGCCGGTCCCGCGCCGGATCCGGCACCGGTGCCGGATCGTAGAGTGGCCGGTATGAACATCTGCGTCTTCTGCTCCGCCGCCGACCTCGACGCCCGCTACACCGGACCCGCCCGCGAGTTCGCCGAGCTGCTCGGCAAGGGCGGCCACACCATGGTGTGGGGCGGCTCGGACAGCGGACTGATGAAGGTCATGGCGGACGGCGTGGAGGCGGCGGGCGGCCGGCTCGCCGGTGTCTCCGTGGACTTCCTCGCGCACAAGGTGCGGCCCGGGGTCGACGACATGGTGGTCACCAAGGACCTCGCCGAGCGCAAGGCCGAGCTGCTGGCGCGGGCCGACGCGATCGTCATCATGGTCGGCGGCACGGGCACGCTCGACGAGGCCACCGAGATCCTGGAGCTGAAGAAGCACGGCCTGCACACCAAGCCCGTGGTCCTGCTGAACGCCGCCGGGTTCTACGACGGCCTCAAGGAGCAGTTCCAGCGCATGGAGAAGGAGGGCTTCCTGCCGCTCCCGCTCACCGAACTGGTCTTCTTCGCGGAGGACGGCGCGGGGGCCCTGGCGTACCTGGAGGAGCAGGCGGGCGTCCAGGGCTGAGGCGTACGGGACGTGAGAGGCGGGAGTCCGGACCGGAGCCGGAGATTCCGCTCCACGCGGACGGCCGCGCCCCGTACCCGTACCCCTCGTTAGGATCGGGCCCATGGGTACGCACTTGATCACGGGCGCAGGATCGGGCATCGGAGCGGCGGTCGCGCGGCGGCTCGCCGACCGCGGCGAGGACCTCTGGCTGCTGGCGCGCGACGCCGGCCGCGCCAAGGAGCTGGCCGGGCAGTTCCCCGGCGCCCGTACGGTGGTCGGCGACCTCGCCACCCCGGAGAAGCTGGACTGGGCCTTCGGCAAGCAGTCGCTGCCGGACCGCCTCGACTCCCTGCTGCACATCGCGGGCGTCGTCGAGCTGGGCGCCGTCGGCGACCTCGGCCCCAAGGCCTGGCAGCGCACCCTCGCCGCCAACCTCGTCTCGCCCGCCGAGCTGACCCGCCAGTTCCTCCCGCAGCTGCGCGTCGCCAAGGGTCATGTCGTCTTCGTCAACTCCGGCGCCGGCCTGCACGCCCACGCCCAGTGGGGCGCCTACGCCGCCAGCAAGCACGGCCTGAAGGCGCTGGCCGACTCGCTGCGCGCCGAGGAGCACGGCAACGGCGTACGGGTCACCTCCATCTACCCGGGCCGCACCGCGACCCCCATGCAGGAGAGCGTCTTCCGCCAGGAAGGCCGCGAGTACGACGCCTCCCGGTGGATCGACCCGGAATCGGTGGCCACCACCCTGCTCACGGCACTGGACCTGCCGCGGGACGCGGAGATCAACGACCTGACGGTGCGTCCGGGGCGGTGACGGCGCCCGCCCACCCGGCGCCCCGTGGTCCAGGGCCACATACCCTCAGAGGGTGACCGAGAACAACGCCCCCACCCGCCTCGCCGGCCACGCCGGCACCGGCACGGCCACCGGTGTCGGCTCGATGCCCGGCGGCGACGCCCGCGAGGCCGCCAGGACCGTGACCGGCTCGCTGGAGACCCTGCCGTACCTGCCGGAGCTGCCCGCCCGCGGGCCCGGCGCCGACATGATCGGCCGGACCGCCGGCCTCCTCGTCGAGGTGTACGCCCACGTGGAGCCGAGCGGCTGGCGGATCAGCGACCGGCCGGGCCGGGACACCCGGCGCGCCCGGTCCTGGATGGGCGAGGACCTGGACGCGCTGGAGGAGTTCACCCAGGACTACGAGGGGCACCTGAAGGTCTCGGCGGTCGGCCCCTGGACGCTGGCCGCCGCGCTGGAGCTGCGCAACGGCGAGGCGGCCCTCAGCGACCCCGGCGCCTGCCGGGACCTGACGGCGTCGCTGGCCGAGGGCCTGCGCGCGCACCTGGCCGACGTCCGGCGGCGGGTGCCCGGCGCGCGCCCGGTGCTCCAGCTCGACGAGCCGTCGCTGACGGCCGTCCTCCAGGGGCGGATCAAGTCCGCGAGCGGCTACCGCACCCACCGCGCCGTGGACCGGGCCGTCGTCGAGGGCGCGCTGCGCGATCTGGTCGCCGTCGCCGGGGAGGCGGACGCACCGGTGATCGTCCACTCCTGCGCCCCCGAGGTTCCCTTCGCGCTGCTGCGCCGCGCGGGCGTGTCCGGCATCTCGTTCGATTTCGGACTGCTCACCGAGCGTGACGAGGAGGCGGTCGGCGAGGCGGTCGAGGGCGGTACGACGCTGCTGGCGGGCGTGGTGCCGGGCGTGGACGGCCCATTGTCAGACCCTGCCGGTAGCGTCATGGGTGTCAGGACGCTGTGGCGCAGGCTGGGGCTGGCGCCGGGGACTCTCGCGGAGTCCGTGGTGGTCACCCCGTCGTGCGGGCTGGCGGGTGCTTCGCCCGCATATGCCCGTGCGGTGCTCGCTCACTGCGTCCGGGCCGCGAGATCGCTCGCAGACAACCCTGAGTGACGGCACTCAAGGATCACGGGAGGACGTAACGGTGGCCGGCGAAGAGCAGACGGCGGGGCACGCGGTGCCCGCGAAGGCGCGGGAAGAGCATGCCCATCTGGCCGAGCAGATCGAGGAGCACCGCTTCCGCTATTACGTGAAGGACGCCCCCGTCGTCAGCGACGCGGAGTTCGACAAGCTGCTGCGGTCCCTGGAGGCGCTGGAGGAGGAGTATCCGGAGCTGCGTACCCCGGACTCCCCGACGCAGAAGGTCGCCGGGCAGTACGAGACCGAGTTCACCGAGGTCGCGCACCGCGAGCGGATGCTCTCGCTGGACAACGCCTTCGACGACGAGGAGCTGGCGGCCTGGGCCGAGCGGATCGCGACGGAGCTGGGCGGCGACCCCAAGAGCGCCGGCTACCACTTCCTGTGCGAGCTGAAGGTCGACGGGCTCGCGGTCAACCTCACGTACGAGAACGGCCGGCTGACCCGCGCCGCCACCCGCGGCGACGGCCGTACGGGTGAGGACATCACGCCCAACGTCCGCACCATCGCCGAGATCCCGGACCGTCTGAAGGGCGACCGCGTCCCGGAGCTGGTGGAGGTGCGCGGTGAGGTGTACTTCCCGATGGAGAAGTTCCTGGAGCTGAACGAGCGGCTGGTGGCCGACGGCAAGCCGCCGTTCGCCAACCCGCGCAACGCCGCCGCCGGTTCGCTGCGCCAGAAGGACCCCAAGGTCACGGCCACCCGCCCGCTGCACATGGTCGTGCACGGCATCGGCGCCCGCGAGGGCTTCGACATCGACTGCCAGTCGCACGCGTACGGCCTGCTGCGCGAGTGGGGCCTGCCCACCTCCGACCACAACGAGGTCGTGGACTCCCTGGAGGCGGTGCGCGACTTCATCAAGCGCTACGGCGACCCGGAGACCCGCCGCACGGCCGTCGCCCACGAGATCGACGGCACGGTCGTCAAGCTGGACGAGATCGCCCTCCAGGGCCGGCTCGGTGCCACCTCGCGCGCGCCGCGCTGGGCGATCGCCTGGAAGTACCCGCCGGAGGAGGTCAACACCAAGCTGGTGGACATCCGCGTCGGCGTCGGCCGTACGGGCCGCGTCACGCCGTACGCGGTCGTCGAGCCGGTCACGGTGGCCGGTTCCGAGGTCGAGTTCGCCACCCTGCACAACCAGGACGTGGTCAAGGCCAAGGGTGTCTACATCGGTGACACGGTCGTGCTGCGCAAGGCCGGTGACGTGATCCCGGAGATCCTGGGGCCGGTGGTGGACCTGCGGGACGGCAGCGAGCGGGAGTTCGTGATGCCCGCCGAGTGCCCCGAGTGCGGTACGGCGCTGCAGCCCGCCAAGGAGGGCGACGTCGACCTGCGCTGCCCCAACGCCCGCTCCTGCCCCGCGCAGATCCGTGAGCGGCTGTTCTACCTGGCCGGCCGCAAGTCGCTGGACATCGAGAACTTCGGCTATGTCGCGGCCACCGCGCTCAGCCAGCCCCTGGAGCCCGCCGAGCCGCCGCTGAAGGACGAGGGCGACCTCTTCAGCCTCTCCATCGAGCAGCTGCTGCCCATCAAGTCCTACGTCCTGGACCCGGACAGCGGCCTGCCCAAGCGTGACCCGAAGACCGGCGAGGAGAAGGTCGTCACCTTCTTCGCCAACCAGAAGGGCGAGCCGAAGAAGAACGCCCTGGCGATGCTGGAGAACATCCAGGCGGCCAAGGAGCGGCCGCTGGCGCGCGTCCTGACGGGCCTGTCGATCCGTCATGTGGGTCCGGTGGCGGCCCAGGCGCTGGCGATGGAGTTCCGTTCGCTGGACCGGATCAGGGACGCGAGCGAGGAGGAGCTGGCCGCCGTGGAGGGCGTCGGCGCGACCATCGCGGCCTCCCTCAAGCAGTGGTTCGCCGAGGACTGGCACCGCGAGATCGTGGAGAAGTGGCGGGCGGCCGGGGTCCGGATGGAGGAGGAATCCTCAGGAGACGAAGGCCCGCGTCCACTTGAAGGCGTCACCGTCGTTGTAACGGGCACACTTCAGTCACACACCAGAGATGGCGCGAAAGAAGCCCTGCAGCGTCTCGGAGCGAAGGTGACCGGTTCCGTTTCGAAGAAGACCGGTTTCGTGGTGGTGGGAGACAATCCTGGTTCGAAGTACGACAAGGCCATGCAGTTGAAGGTGCCTGTGCTGGACGATGACGGCTTCGCGGTGCTGCTGGAGCAGGGGCCCGATGAAGCACGAGCGGTAGCTGTCACTCCGCCTGAGGGCGAGTGAGGAGTCACCTCATCGGCGCATAGCAGATGGTTCCGGAAGGCCGGGTCGCATTCGGGCAACCGCTGCCGATCGCTGCCCGCGGCGGCCTTCTGCGGCCTACTGTTGAGGTGTGCGCCTGCCGTGGCGCGGGCACAGCCGGCTGTGAGAGGTATCGGAATGAAACCGACCGACAGCGCCGCTCCGGCGTCGCGGCTCCGCCGGCTCGTCGTGCCCGCGCTGCCCGCGGCCGTCGTGCTGATGGCGGGCACCGCGCTCGCGGCGGGGGTGATCCGGACGCTCGGCGCCGGCCGGGCCCTGTTCCCGGAAGGCGCCGTCGGCTGGGCCCTGGCGATCCTGACCGGCGTCATCGTGGGCCATCTGGTGGCGCTCGGCCGCGACCGCTGGTGGGGCGGCACGGGCTCGGGCGCGGCCCTGGCCCTCGCCGTCCTGCTGCTGTACGGCTGGGTGCCCGCCGTCCTGGTGAGCGTGGCCGTCGTCCTGCTGGTCGGCGCCGCGCGCCGGCACCGCTGGCGACAGGCCCTGCTGCACGGCGCGGTGGACATCCTCGGGATCGGCGCCGCGGCGCTGGGCCTCGCCGCCTTCCACGTCGTACCGACCATCGAGCACCCCTGGCAGCCCGCGGCCTGGGACCTGTCCGTGCTGCCCGACATCCTGGTCGCGGCCACCGCCTACCTGGTCGTCACCCGCGCCCTGCTGTGGTTCACGATGGCCTCGCACAGCGGCAGCCTGCCCACCATCGCCCGGACGGCCCTGGCCCGCCAGGCCCTGGTGGGCGTGGCGCTGCTCGGCATCTCGCCGCTGATCGTGGTGGCCGCCGTGCACGCGCCGTTCCTGCTGCCGATGTTCGCCGTACCGCTGATCGCCCTGGACTCCACCCTGTGGATCGCCCGCGCCCGCGCCGAGGAGCAGCTGCGCGATCCGCTCACCGGCCTGCCCAACCGCCAGTGGCTGCTGGAGCGCACCTGGACCGCGCTGGACGACGCCGAGCGCATCGGCGCCCGTTCCGCCCTCGTCCTGATCGACCTGGACCGTTTCCGCTCGGTCAACGACACCCTCGGGCACCTCGCGGGCGACCGGCTGCTGCTCCAGATAGCCGACCGGCTGCGGCACGCGCTGCCGCGCGGCGCGGAGGTGGCCCGGCTCGGCGGTGACGAGTTCGCGGTCCTGCTGCCCACCGCCGACTCCCTGACCAGCGCCCAGCGGGTGGCCCGCAACCTGGTCGCGGCCCTCGGCTCGCCGCTCGACCTGGACGGCCTGACCCTCGTACTGGAGGCCAGCGCGGGCGTCGCGGTCTTCCCCGACCACGCCCTGGACGCCGAGGGCCTGCTGCGCCGGGCGGACGTCGCCATGTACCAGGCCAAGCGGGACCGCAGCGGCGTCGAGGTGTACGAGGCCAAACGGGACGGCAACACGCCCGACCGGCTGGGCCTGCTGGGTGACCTGCGCCGCGCGCTGGACGCCGGTGACGTGGAGCTGCACTACCAGCCCAAGGTCGGCTTCGACGGGCATGTGGCCGGGCTGGAGGCGCTGGTGCGGTGGGTCCATCCGGAGCGCGGCCGGGTTCCTCCGGACGAGTTCATCGCCATCGCCGAGTCGTCCGGGCTGATGCCGCGCCTGACGGAGTACGTCCTGGAGACCGCGCTCGCCCAGGTGGCCCGGTGGCGCGCGTCCGGCCTGGAGGTGCCGGTCGCGGTCAACGTCTCACCGCGCGACGTGCACACCCCCGGCTTCGCCGGCGCGGTGGCCGCCCGGCTGGCCCGGCACCAGGTGCCGCCGGGCTCGCTCCAGTTGGAGATAACGGAACACGTCCTGCTGGAGGACCCGCAGCGGGCCGCCGACACGCTGCCCGGGCTGACCGGGCACGGCGTCAAGATGTCCCTCGACGACTTCGGCACGGGCTATTCGTCCCTCGTCCACCTGCGCCGCCTGCCGGTCAGCGAGCTGAAGATCGACCGCTCCTTCGTCGCCCGGCTGGCCGTGGACAACGAGGACGCCGAGATCGTCCGCTGCACCCTGGACCTGGCCCACTCGCTCGGCCTGCTGGTGGTCGCCGAGGGCGTCGAGGACGACGAGACCTGGGAGCGGCTGCGCGACCTGGGCTGCGACGCCGTACAGGGCTGGCTGGTCGCCGCCGCGATGCCGCCGGACGAGACCACGGCCTGGCTGCGGGCCCGCGGCGAGCGCGGCTGGCAGCGCGAGGCGGAGCGCCCGGCCGCCGAGCCCCAGCACGAGCGCGCCGCGGCGGTCGAGCAGACCGCCGACCAGCGCGTCACCTGACCGGACCGGCGGCCCGGTGCCCCGGCCGCCGACCGTCGCCGTACGCCGCCGGCGCCCCGCGCCGCACGTCCGGACGGCGGCGCCGCCCCGCTCCCGTACCGCCGGCCTGCCCAGCCCGCCCGCGCCCCGCGAAGCGCCCGTGACGGCCCCCTCGGGGAATGCGTTTCGAACCCCCATCGGCTACGCCATAGGATTGGCCCGGACAACACAGCCAAGACACTCACCCTGAGGATCGCTGCATGCCTGGCATCACGCGCGAGGAGGTTGCCCACCTCGCCCGGCTGGCGCGCTTGGAGCTGAAGGACGAAGAGCTCGATCACTTCGCCGGACAGCTCGACGACATCATCGGCGCGGTCGCCCGCGTCTCCGAGGTCGCCGACCAAGACGTACCGCCGACCTCCCACCCGCTGCCCCTGACCAATGTCATGCGGCCGGACGTGGTTCGTCCGTCGCTGACGCCCGAGCAGGCGCTGTCCGGCGCCCCGGCCCAGGAACAGCAGCGTTTCAAGGTGCCGCAGATCCTGGGGGAGGAGTGACCGACATGGCAGATCTGATCAAGCTCACCGCCGCCGAGATCGCGGCGAAGATCGCCGCCGGCGAGGTCACGGCCGTCGAGGTCACCGAGGCGCACCTGGCCCGCATCGAGGCCGTCGACGAGAAGGTGAACGCCTTCCTGCACGTGGACCGCGAGGGCGCCCTCGCCCAGGCCCGTGCCGTGGACGCCAAGCGCGAGCGCGGCGAGAAGCTCGGCCCGCTGGCCGGCGTGCCGCTCGCCCTGAAGGACATCTTCACCACGGAGGGGGTGCCCACCACCGTCGGTTCGAAGATCCTCGAAGGCTGGATCCCGCCGTACGACGCGACGGTGACCAAGCGGCTCAAGGCCGCCGACGTCGTCATCCTCGGCAAGACCAACATGGACGAGTTCGCCATGGGGTCCTCCACCGAGAACAGCGCCTACGGCCCGACCGGCAACCCCTGGGACCTCACCCGTATCCCGGGCGGCTCCGGCGGCGGCTCCTCCGCCGCGCTCGCCGCGTACCAGGCCCCGCTGGCCATCGGCACGGACACCGGCGGCTCCATCCGCCAGCCCGCCGCCGTCACCGGCACGGTCGGCGTCAAGCCCACCTACGGCGCGGTCTCCCGCTACGGCATGGTGGCGTTCTCCTCCTCCCTCGACCAGGGCGGTCCCTGCGCCCGTACGGTCCTGGACGCGGCCCTGCTGCACGAGGTCATCGCCGGCCACGACGAGCTGGACTCGACCTCCATCGACGCGCCGGTCCCGCCGGTCGTCGAGGCGGCCCGCAACGGTGACGTCAAGGGCATGCGCGTCGGCGTGGTCAAGGAGTTCTCCGGCGAGGGCTACCAGGCCGGCGTCATGCAGCGCTTCAACGAGTCCGTGGAGCTGCTGCGCGAGCTGGGCGCGGAGATCGTGGAGATCTCCTGCCCGTCCTTCGACAAGGCGCTCGCCGCGTACTACCTGATCGCGCCCTCCGAGTGCTCCTCGAACCTGGCCCGCTTCGACGCCATGCGCTACGGCCTGCGGGTCGGCGACGACGGCACCCGCTCGGCCGAGGACGTCACCGCCCTGACCCGCGAGGCCGGCTTCGGCCCCGAGGTCAAGCGCCGCATCATGCTCGGCACCTACGCGCTCAGCTCCGGCTACTACGACGCGTACTACGGCTCCGCGCAGAAGGTGCGCACCCTGATCACCCAGGACTTCGAGAAGGCCTTCGAGCAGGTCGACGTGCTGGTCTCGCCGACCACGCCCACCACCGCCTTCCCGATCGGTGAGCGCGCCGACGACCCGATGGCGATGTACCTCGCCGACCTGTGCACGATCCCGACGAACCTGGCAGGCAACGCGGCCATGTCGCTGCCCTGCGGCCTGGCCCCCGAGGACGGGCTGCCGGTGGGGCTGCAGATCATCGCCCCTGCCATGGCCGACGACCGGCTCTACAAGGTCGGTGCCGCGGTCGAGGCCGCGTTCACCGCCCGTTGGGGGCACCCGCTGCTTGAGGAGGCACCGTCCCTGTGAGTGGAAAGCTTGCGAAGGCCAAGGGCTTCAAGAAGTCCAAGGCCGGTACGTATCTGTCCATCGGCACCACGCTGTTCGGTGCGGTGAGCGTCGTCAAGCAGGCGAAGGCGGCCAAGGGGGAGCAGGACAAGCTCCAGCTCCTCGATGCCGTCGTCTCCGCCGCCGCCATCGCCACCGGAGTCGCGCTGCTGGTCCGCGATCTGCGTCGTCTCAACAACGACGACGTGCTCGCGGGCTGAGCGGGACTGAGAGGTTAGTTTTCCGTGACCGTCACTGAACTGGTGTCGTACGAGGACGCGCTGGCCACCTACGACCCCGTGATGGGTCTTGAGGTGCACGTCGAACTCGGCACCAAGACCAAGATGTTCTGCGGGTGTTCGACCGCCCTGGGCGCCGACGCCAACTCGCAGACCTGCCCCACCTGCCTCGGCATGCCCGGCTCGCTCCCGGTCGTCAACGCGGTCGGCGTCGAGTCCGCGATCAAGATCGGCCTGGCGCTGAACTGCTCCATCGCCGAATGGTGCCGCTTCGCCCGGAAGAACTACTTCTATCCGGACATGCCGAAGAACTTCCAGACGTCGCAGTACGACGAGCCCATCGCCTTCGACGGGTACCTGGACGTCCAGCTGGAGGACGGCGAGATCTTCCGCGTGGAGATCGAGCGCGCCCACATGGAGGAGGACACCGGCAAGTCCACCCACGTGGGCGGCGCGACGGGCCGTATCCACGGCGCCTCGCACTCCCTCCTGGACTACAACCGCGCCGGCATCCCGCTCATCGAGATCGTCACCAAGCCCATCCAGGGCGCGGGCGAGCGGGCCCCCGAGGTCGCCAAGGCGTACGTCGCCGAGCTGCGCGAGCTGATCAAGGCGCTGGGCGTCTCCGAGGCCCGCATGGAGATGGGCCAGATGCGCTGCGACGTGAACCTGTCGCTGCGCCCCAAGGGCACCGAGAAGTTCGGCACCCGCTCGGAGACGAAGAACGTCAACTCGCTGCGGTCGGTCGAGCGCGCCGCCCGCTTCGAGATCCAGCGGCACGCGGCCGTGCTCTCCTCGGGCGGCACGATCATCCAGGAGACCCGCCACTTCCACGAGGAGGACGGCTCCACCACCCCCGGCCGGGTCAAGGAGGAGGCGGAGGACTACCGCTACTTCCCCGAGCCCGACCTGGTCCCGGTGGCCCCGTCCCGCGAGTGGGTCGAGGAGCTGCGCCAGGGTCTGCCCGAGCTGCCGCGCGTCCGCCGTAACCGGCTGCGCGAGGAGTGGGGCGTCTCCGAGCACGACATGCAGTCGATCCTCAACGCGGGCGCCGTGGACCTGATCGTCGCCACCACCGAGGCCGGCGCGGACTCCGCCGCCGCCCGCAAGTGGTGGATGGGCGAGCTGGCCCGCCGCGCCAACGAGGACGGCGTCGACCTCGCCGCCCTGCCCATCACCCCGGAGCAGGTCGCGCGGGTCGCGGCGCTGGTCGCCGAGGGCTCCCTCAACGACAAGCTGGCCCGCCAGACCATCGAGGGCGTCCTCGCGGGCGAGGGCGACCCGGACACCGTCGTCGAGAAGCGCGGCCTGAAGGTCGTCTCCGACGAGGGCGCGCTGGGCAAGGCCGTCGACGAGGCGATCGAGTCCAACGCCGCCATCGCCGACAAGATCCGCGGCGGCAAGGTCGCGGCGGCCGGCGCGCTGGTCGGCGCGGTCATGAAGGCCACCCGCGGCCAGGCCGACGCGGCCCGCGTTCGTGAGCTGATCCTGGAGAAGCTGGGCGTCGAGGGCTGACGTCCGGTAACGCGGTAAGGGGCGGCACACCGATGGTGTGCCGCCCCTTTCGCTGCCCTACGGCAGGTTGTGGACGTGCGGTCCCACCGCGTTCGACCAGGCGTTGCCGGTCGCCGCGTCCCAGTTGGTGGACCAGGTCATGGCGCCGCGCAGGGACGGGTAGGTCTTGGCGGGCTTGAAGGAGCCGCAGCCGGTGCCCTTGGTGAGGCAGTCCAGCGCGTTGTTGACGACGCTGGGCGACACGTAGCCGCCGCCGGCGGCGCGGGTGGAGGCCGGGACGCCGATGCCCACCTGGGACGGGTCGAGGCCGCCTTCGAGCTGGATGCAGGCCAGGGCGGTGAGGAAGTCCACGGTGCCCTGCGAGTAGACCTTGCCGTCGCAGCCGAGCATCGAACCGCTGTTGTAGTACTGCATGTTGACGACGGTGAGGATGTCCTTGATGTTCAGCGCGGTCTTGAAGTAACCGCCCTGGGTGGACTGCATGTCGATGGTCTGCGGGGCCATGGTGATGACCAGCTTGCTGCCCGCCTTCTGGGACAGCGAGCGCAGGGCCTGCGACATGTAGGTCGGGTTGATGCCGTTTTCGAGGTCGATGTCGACGCCGTTGAAGCCGTACTCCTGCATCAGCGCGTAAGCGCTGTTGGCGAAGTTGTTCGCGGAGGCGGAGTCGTTGACGGAGATGGTGCCCTTCTCGCCGCCGACGGACAGGATGACGTTCTTGCCGGCCGCCTGCTTCGCCCTGATGTCGGCCTTGAACTGCGCGACCGTGTAGCCGCCCAGGCCCGCCGAGTCGAGGTTGAAGGTGATCGCGCCGGGCGTGGTGGTGGCGTCCGCGAAGGAGACCGCGATGATGTCGTACTGGTCGGAGACATCGCTGATCTTCTGGACGGTCGCGCCGTTGTTGAAGTTCTGCCAGTAACCGGTGACCGCGTGCTTCGGTACGGAGGGGCCGGGGCCGCCGCCACCCGGGGACGTGGTGGCGGTGACGGCCGCCGACTTGGCGGACTCGCCGGCCGCGTTGACCGCGCTGACCTGGAAGCGGTACGCGGTGGCGGGGCTCAGGCCGGTCACGGTGGCCGACGTGCCGCCGACCGCCTGGACCTTGGTGCCGTCGCGGTAGACGTGGTACCCGGTGGCGTACTTCGCCGGACTCCAGGACAGCGCCACGGAGGACGAGGTGACCGCGCCGGCGGTCAGCCCGGCGGGCGCGTCGGGGACCGGGTCGCCCGGGTCGCCGCTGCCGCCGCCGTCCGGCCCGAAGACGCTGATGTCGTCGGCGAAGTAGGCGGACTGCCCGTACCAGCCGTGGGTGTAGACGGTGACGGAGGTGGTCGAGGGGCCGGTGGTGAAGGTGGTCTTCAGCTGCTGCCAGGTGGTGGCACCGGGCGCCCAGGTGGACACGTCGGTCGTACCGGTGCCACTGGCGCCGAGGTAGACGTACGAGCCCTGCACGTACGCGCTGAGCGTGTACGTCGAACCGGGCTTGACCGCCACCGTCTGCGAACACCTGGCCTGGTCGGAGCCGGACGGCGTGGCCTTCAGGGCCGAGGTGCCGCCGTGCACCGGGGAGGACACGGCGGCGCCGGCGCCCGCCGGACACGTCCAGCCGGAGAGCCCGGACTCGAACCCGGGGTTCTTCGCGTTGTTGACGTCGGCGGCGGCACCGGCGGGCGCGGCGGCGTGGGGGGCCGCCGAGGCGCCGGCCGCGGTGCCGGTGACGGCGAGGGCGGCGGCCGCCAGACCGGTGAAGGCGGTGCCGATCCACCGTCTGTGCCGGGAGCGGGGGGTGCGGGACATGAGGGGGTGGGGCATGGCTGTCTCCAAGTCATGAGCCCGGAAGGGCCGTCCGCCGGGCCCGGAGGCGGGCGGGCGTTGCGCACACAAAATGGTCCAGACCAATGCGGTTGTCAAGAGTTCGTGAAGACTTCCGCCGGTGTTCGTGCCGCCGCCGGGGCCGGGTCAACCGTTCTTCCGGATGATGCGCGGTCCCCGGGTGCCCTCCTCAGGGAGGGGCGGCGGTGAGCGGCGTACATCTTCCTCCTTAGGGGGCAGGTGGTCACCGTGGAGGATGATCCGGTCTCTCGCGGGCCCGAAGGTGGAGGGGTGCAGCACCACCAACCACCGTCACGGACACCACAGTTACAGGAGCGGACGACCATGGCTGAAGTGAAGCGCCGGAGCCTGCTCGCGGGAGCGGCGGCACTGGGGGGAACGGCCGCCGCGCTGGCGGCACCGGGCCTCGCGGCGGCGGCCGCACCGGCCACTGCCGCCGGACCGGGAGCGACCGCCGCCGCGGCCGGCCGCCCGCCCGGCACCGGCCTGGTCACCCTGGGCCCCGGCGACCCGCGCTACGCCTCCCTGACCCGGCGCGGCTGCAACGGCCGCTTCGTGGGCAAGCCCGACCACGTGCACGTCGTGAGCACCACCGAACAGGTCGTCGCCGCCGTGCAGCAGGCCGTACGGGACGGCAAGCGCATCGCCGTACGCAGCGGCGGCCACTGCTTCGAGAACTTCGTCGACGACCCGTCCGTCAAGGCCCTGATCGACACCTCTCCCCTGCGCGCGGTCCACTACGACGCCGCCCGCCGGGCGTTCGCCGTCGAACCCGGCGCCCTGCTCGGCGAGGTCTACCGCGCCCTGTTCCTCGGCTGGGGCGTGTCCATCCCGGCCGGCGCGACCGCCGAGGTCGGCGTCGGCGGCCACGTCCTCGGCGGCGGGTACGGCACGCTCTCGCGGCGGTACGGACTGTCCGTGGACCACCTGTACGCCGTCGAAGTCGTCGTCGTGGACCGCGACGGCAGGGCCCGCGCCGTGGTGGCCACCCGCGACCCCGAGGACCCCCACCACGACCTGTGGTGGGCGCACACCGGCGGCGGGGGCGGCAACTTCGGCATCGTCACCCGCTACTGGTTCCGCGACCCGCAGGCCCGGGGCGACGACCCCACCCGCCTGCTGCCCAAGGCCCCGGCGTCCCTCCTCAGCTTCGCCGCCACCTGGGACTGGAAGAACCTCGACGAACGCGCCTTCACCCGCCTGGTGCGCAACCACGGCACCTGGTACGAGCACAACAGCGGCCCGGACTCCCCGTACGCCGACCTGTTCAGCGTCCTCATGCTCAACAGCCGTAACACCGGCACCATCCTCATGGCGGGCCAGATGGATGCCACCACACCCGACGCCGAGCGCCGGATGCGCGCCTACGTGGACGCCGTCGGACGCGGCGTGGGCACCCGGCCCACACTCGACCACTCCGTCCGGCCGTGGCTGGAGGCGGTGGCCCTCGTCCAGGAGAGCGAACCGGCCCCCTTCAAGGTCAAGGCCGGCTACCTCCGCAAGCGCTACACCGACCGGCAGATCACCGCGATCCACCGGCATCTGGCGGCCCCCGCGGGCAGTAAGGACGCCGTACCCGAAGGCGTCAACGGCTCACTGTGGCTGGTCTCGTACGGCGGAAAGGTCAACACCGTCGCACCGGACGCGACGGCGGTGGCCCAGCGGGACTCGATCCTGAAAGCGGTCTACATGACCGGCTGGGAAGGACCGACAGAAGCCGGCACGAAGCCCCAGGCCTGGCTGCGCGCTTTCTACCGCGATGTCTACGCGGACACCGGCGGCGTGCCCGTACCGGGCGAGGTCAGCGACGGCTCATTCATCAACTACCCGGACACCGACCTGGCCGACCCGAAACTGAACGCCTCCGGCGTCCCCTGGCACACGCTCTACTACAAGGAAAACTACCCGCGCCTCCAGCGCGTCAAGGCCCGCTGGGATCCGCGCGACGAGTTCCGGCACGACCTGTCGATCCGCCCGGCGCGGTGACGTGGTCCGCACCCGGGCTGCCCGTGGGGCGGCCCGGGTGCGGGCGGTCAGTCCTCGCCGGACGGGATCACGAAGCCCCGGGTGGGGCCGCCATCAGCGCGCCGGGCCGGTTCCGGGCCTCCGTCCGGGAACTTGGCGACGACGGCCGCCAACGCGTCAGGAGTGGTGTCCTTTCGCGTCCCGGGATCGGGGCTGGGTGACCTCGCTCTGCGGGTGGGTGCCGATGGCGTGCCGCACGGCGCGGATCACGCTGCGGGGGCTCATGGGCGTACCGCCGGGGCGTTGACCGGTAGCCCCAGGACGCGCGGCTCGTGTGGGTGGTTGCGGATCTCCAGGGAGCAGTCCAGCGCCGCCGAGTGGTCGGTGAAGCCGTCCGCCGTGCCCTTTCCCGTCCGGTACGCCCGTCGCCAGGCCGCAGCGTGCGCGCACCCCTTGCAGTCCTGGACCGGCACCGGTTCGAGTGACGGGGGCTGCATGGGGAGATCGACCGGCGGTTCCGGACGGCTGCGGTGCGGTGTGGACCGGCTCACGACCGGTCGGGTCCAGGTCAGCACCCGCGCCCGCTCGCTGTCGGTGGGCCGGCGCAGCCGGTCGGGCCGGACTGCCCACTCAGCGCCGCCACCCGGCGGAACGAGATACGCAGCCCCCTCGATCAGCCTGCGCACCTCACCGATTCGGCTGCTGGTCGCGTCAACCGCGTACGTGCCCGTGGTGGGGGCCCAGTCGTAGGCCATGGTCATCGCCGTCCCCTCGGTGGTTCGTAGGGCGATCGTCGCGCCGGGACCGGCGTGGCCGCCAGCGGCCCCATGTAGGCCAGATGTCGGCCAGACTGGCTCCATGCGAAGCGGCATCGGGGCCAACATCCGGCGTGAGCGGAACCGCCGTGGATGGAGCCAGGAGCGCTTGGCGCACGAGATCTGCCGGGGCGCCGGGGTGACAGGCGAACCGGTGGGCCGCCAGGAGGTAAGCCGGTGGGAGCAGGGGAAGCGCACGCCCCGCCAGTGGCTGCCGTTCATCGCTGCTGCCCTCGGTGTGTCCGTGGACATGCTCACGGAGTCGCAGAAGCCCGATGAGCCACCCTTGCCGTCCCTTGCGGACTTCCTGCCCGACGACGATCCGCTGGCTCCGCTCAGCGCCCGCGAGGGCCGGCGCGTCGGACTGGGGCAGGTCGGTGACCTGCAAAAGCGCGTGCACGGGCTCCGGCTCGCCGACGACGTGCTGGCCGGGGGCGACCTGATCCGTCCCGCTCTGCGGGAACTCCGCGCCGCTGTACGGGTCTACAAGGAAGGCACCCACTCCGGGGAGGTGGGCCGTGCTCTCCTCCGCCAGATCGGCGAGTTGGCGCAGATCGCGGGATGGATTGCCAGTGACGCCGGGCAGCACGCGGATGCGGAACGCGTCTACCGGCTCGGCATCAGCGCGGCAATGCAGGCGGACGACCGGACGCTGGCCGGAGACCTCGCTGGATCGCTGGCCTATCAACTGAGCAACATCGGCAGGGAGGTTGAAGGGGCCCGGCTCGCACGGGCAGCCTTCGACGGGGCGGGGCCGGACGCACCCCCGAAAGCTCGCGCGTTGTACCTCGATCGGGTGGCATGGGCCCACACCAAGGCAGGGGAAGTCCAGCCCGCCATGCGGGCACTCGGAGAGGCCGGTGAGGCGTTGGCCGCGGACAGCGTGGGCGCCGAGTCGCCCGCCTACCTGTACTGGGTGGACGCCGGGGAGTTGCGGGTCATGGAAAGCCGGGTCTACACGGAGCTGCGTCGGCCTTTGCGTGCGGTGCCGGTGCTGCGGGACGTGCTCAGCCGGTACGACTCGACGCACACCCGGGAACTCGCCCTGTATCTGTCGTGGCTGGCCGTCACGCTGGCCGACGCGAACGAACCGGAAGAGGCGGCAGCGACAGCGGAACGGGTCGTCACGCTGAGCGCGGCCGTGACCAGTGACCGTACTGCGGAGCGGGTGCGGATCGTGCTGGGCCGGCTGGCGGGCTTCCGGGACGTGCCGGAAGTCCGGGCGGTACTCGACGGCGCCGCGTGAGCGCCGACGACGGGGTGCGGCCATGCCCGGAACCGTAACCGGAACCGGACCCATCTGTTCTCGAACTTGTCACTCCGACACCTATCTCGCGCCACCCCGCTCCACTACCGTCCCGCTCGCCCCCGCCAATGGGCCGGTGGCGAACCATTGCCCGGCCGTGGGCAGTCGACTGGGAGGTCGCGCGTGGCATCCGAGGTATCTCGTAGGCGGGTCGTGGGACTTGGTGCGGCGGCCGCCGCTGCGTCGCTGCTGCCGCCGTCGTTGCAGCAGGCGCTGGCCGCCGGGCCGGAGGCGTACGCGTCCGGGCATGGGGGCGGGAGTGGCCGGGGCGGGCTCGGTGGGATCGGGCATGTGGTCGTGCTGATGCAGGAGAATCGTTCCTTCGATCACTACTTCGGGATGCTGCGGGGCGTACGCGGCTACGCCGACCGCAACGCCGTGCAGCTCCCGAACGGCCGGAGCGTCTTCGAGCAGCCGGGGGCGCTCGGCGTCGGCACCGTCCTGCCCTTCTCCGTACGCGAGGCCGCGGCGGCCCAGAAGAAGGACCTCCAGTACATCGGGGCGCTCAACCACGAGTGGGCCGGCGGCGCCAAGGCGTGGCGCGACGGCTGGATGGACCACTGGGTCACCGCGAAGACGGCCGCCACCATGGCCCACTACGACCGCCAGGACATACCGCTGCACTACGAGCTCGCCGACACCTTCACCGTCTGCGACGCGTACCACTCCTCGATCCACTCCTCCACCAGCCCCAACCGCAACCACCTGGTCAGCGGCTGGACCGGCTTCGAACCGGGCTCCGGCAAGCGCGCGGTCGGCAACGACGCGTACGCGGAGGACACCCATACGGGGTACACCTGGCCCACGTACGCCGAGCGCCTGGAGAAGGCCGGGCGCAGCTGGCGCGTCTACCAGGAGTGGGACAACTTCACCGACAACAACCTGGAGTTCTACGCCACCTTCAAGGCGGTCATGAAGAAGGCGCTGGCCAAGGTGGGCGGCGGCGTGCAGAACATGACCGCGTTCTACGGGAAGGTCGCCGCGGCCGGTGAGGCCGAGCGCAAGCGCTTGCAGGGACTGCTGGAAGAGGGCGTACGGGCGCTGAGCGCGGCCGACCGCAGTCTCTTCGAGCGCGCGCTGCGCCGCGGGGAGCCGGGCTCCACGGCCACCGCCTTCGCCGCCGACGTCGCAGCGGGCAAACTGCCCGAGGTGTCCTACATCGTCCCCTCCGCCGCGGACTCCGAGCACCCCGGCTCCTCCTCGCCGGTCGCCAGCGCCACCATCGTCTACAAGGTGCTCGACGCGCTGGGGAAGAACCCGGACGTGTGGCGGCGCACCGCGCTGTTCCTCACGTACGACGAGAACGACGGGTTCTTCGACCATGTGCCGCCGCCGGTGCCGCCGGCCGGCACGGAGGGCGAGTTCTGGGACGGCAGGCCGACCGGGCTCGGGATGCGCGTGCCGATGCTGGTGATCTCGCCCTGGTCGGTGGGCGGCTACGCCTGCTCGCAGGTCTTCGACCACACCTCGATCGTCCGCTTCCTGGAGCGCTGGACCGGCGTGCGCGAGCCCAACATCAGCGCCTGGCGGCGCAGCGTCTGCGGCGATCTGACCACCGCCTTCGACTTCTCGCGCCCACGCCGGCAGCCCGCCGTCGAGCGGCCCGGCGCGATCCCGCCGTTCAGCGGGCGCTGGTCCCCGCGCCCGCCGCGCGAGCAGCGGCTGCCGCGCCAGGAGCCCGGCACCCGGCCCGCGCGCCCGCTGCCGTACCAGCCCGACGCGGACGGCGCGTACGACGCGCAGGCGGGGCGCTTCCGGCTCGCGGTGCGCAACGAGGGGCGGGCCGGCGCGCACTTCGCGCTGTACCCGTACGCGGGGGAGTACGGCACGCCGCAGCACCGCGACGTGCTGGGCCGGGCCGACTGGGAAGTGCCCGTCAAGGACGGCACGTACCGCTTCACCCTCACGGGCCCCAACGGGTTCCGGCGTGAGTACGCGGGCACGGCCGCCGGTGCCGCCGCCGCGGTCCGGATCGCCACCCGCCTGGACGCGCACCGGCATGAACTGCACCTCACCCTCGTCAACAAGGGACACACCGACCTCAGCTTCACGCTGAAGCCGCTGGCGTACGGTGACGCCGCGCCCCGGAAGATCACCGTGCGGGCCGGCAGCACCCGTACCGTCGCGCACTCCGCCGCGGCCGCGCACGGCTGGTACGACCTGGACCTGGCCGTCGCACAGGACCCGGCCTTCCACCGCCGCTTCATGGGCCACATCGAAAACGGGAAGGAGTCGGTCACCGGCTGACCGCGGCCGTACGCAAACGGCCCGCTTCCGAACGCCGGCCGGTTCCGCTTCCGGATCCCTTTGTGGGGAAGTCCACAAAGGGGTCAAAGGATCTTTTCGGGCTGTCACTCTGCAAGAGGTACGGGCCCGCCGCCCCTTCGTCGGCAGGCGGTGGTCCCGTGCTTCCCCCTCCATTACGCGTTCGGCACCACGGGTACACCCCGGGAGACATCGGCGCCTGACCCGGGAAGCAGACGAAGAGCTTGATGACCGGACTGACCCGGTGGTGCCTGCGGCGCCGCATCGTCGTGATCGTGCTCTGGCTCGCCGCCTTCGCGGGAGCCGCCGCCGCGGCCGGAGCCGCCGGCTCCGCCTACTCCGACCACTACGACGTCCCCGGTACGGAATCGGGGCAGGCCGGAGCCCTGCTGGAACGGGCCTTCCCGGACCGCTCCGGGGACCGCGACACGATCGTGTGGCACACGGAGACCGGCACCGTACGCGCGGGCGCCGTGCAGAAGGACCTCCAGCAGACCCTCGACAAGATCTCCAAGCTGCCCGGCGTCGCGTCCGTACAGAGCCCCTACGGGCCGCAGGGCACCGGACAGATCAGCCAGGACGGACACACCGCCTACGCGGGCCTCGCCTTCGACGCCGCCACCGAGGACCTGGACAAGGCCCAGGTCCAGCGCGTCGTGGACACCGCCGAGGCCGCCGCGGGCGACGGACTCCAGGTGGCGCTGGGCGGCGCCGGCATCGCGGTCACCGAGACCTCGGGCGCCCACCTCGCCGAAGCGATCGGCCTCGGCGCCGCCGCCGTCGTCCTCTTCCTCGCCTTCGGCTCGCTCGCCGCCACCCTCCTGCCGCTGGTCACGGCGGTGGTGAGCGTCGGCACCGCCACCGCGGGCATCTCCCTGCTCGGCCACGCCATGACGGTGGCCGACTTCGCCCCGATGCTGGGCATGCTCATCGGCCTCGGTGTCGGCATCGACTACGCGCTTTTCATCGTGACCCGGCACCGCAGAGGGCTGAAATCCGGTCTCACCGTCCAGGAGGCCGCCGAGCGCGCGGTCAGCGTCTCGGGGCGCGCGGTGGTCTTCGCCGGCGCCACCGTCTGCATCGCCCTGCTCGGCATGCTCGTCCTGCGGCTCGGCTTCCTCAACGGCGTCGCCATCGCCGCCTCGCTCACCGTCGTCCTGACCGTCGCCGCCTCCGTCACCCTGCTCCCGGCCCTGCTCGGCGTCATCGGGCCGCGGGCGCTGAGCCGGCGCGAACGGCGGCAGCTGGCCGCCGACGGACCCAGCCCCGAACCACCGGCCGGCTTCGCGGCGTGGTGGTCCGGCTTCGTGGAGCGCCACCCCAAGCTGCTGGGGGCGGCCGCGGCCGTCGTCATGCTGATCCTCGCGCTGCCCACGTTCTCCTTGCACCTGGGCACCTCCGACCAGGGCAACAACCCCGCGACGAGCACCACCCGGCAGGCGTACGACCTGCTCGGCAAGGGCTTCGGACCGGGCTCCAACGGGCCGCTGACCCTGGTCGGCGATCTCGACGGAGCCAAGGACCGGCTGGCCTTCGACCGGCTGCCGGACGAGCTGCGGAGCACACCGGGCGTGGCGCGGGTCCAGGGGCCGGAGTTCGACGGCAGCGGCAGCACCGGCGTGATCACGGTCGTACCGGACGGCTCCCCGCAGTCCCGGCAGACCTCCGACCTGGTGGAACGGCTGCGCGACACGGTGCTGCCGAAGGCCGGCGAGGGCACCAGCATGCGGGTCCACGTGGGCGGGGTGACCGCGAGCTACGACGACTTCGCGTCCGTCATCGTCGGCAAGCTGCCGCTCTTCGTCGGCGTCGTGATCGGCCTCGGCTGCGTGCTGCTGCTCCTCGCGTTCCGCAGCATCGGCATACCGCTGAAGGCCGCCGCGATGAACATCGCGGCCGTCGCCTCCTCCTTCGGGATCGTGGTGGCGATCTTCCAGTGGGGCTGGGGGAGCGAACTGCTCGGGCTCGGCAGCGCGGGCCCGATCGAGCCCTTCCTGCCCGTGATCATGGTCTCGGTCCTCTTCGGGCTCTCCATGGACTACCAGGTCTTCCTGGTCAGCCGGATGTACGAGGAATGGCGGCTGACCCGCGACAACCGCCGCGCGGTACGCGTCGGGCTCGCCGAGACCGGCCGGGTGATCAACTCGGCGGCCGTCATCATGATCGCGGTCTTCGCGGCGTTCGTGCTCAGCGGCGACCGCATCATCGCGATGTTCGGCATCGGCCTGGCCGCCGCCGTCGCCCTGGACGCCTTCGTGCTGCGCACCCTGCTCGTACCCGCCCTGATGCACCTGCTCGGCGGCGCGAACTGGTGGCTGCCGGGGTGGCTGGAGCGGCGGCTGCCGCGGATCAGCATCGAGCCGCCGGGGGAGGCGGAGCCGGTCGTGCGCCCGGGGGCAGGCCCGGAGGATACGGAGGGTGCGCTACCGGTTCCGGTTGCGGTTCCGCTTGCCGTGCCGGGGGCGCGGCGGGGCGGCGAGGGCCTGGTACGGAAGTAGCGCGGGCCGGTTGCCGCCGTAGGTCCCGTGGGACCTCAGGCCTGCCCTCGTACGTCTCGTACGGCCTGCCTCCCCCCGTGCGGCCTGCCTCCACCCCCCCCGTGCGGCCTGCCTCCATACCCCCGTGCAGTCGGCCTCCGTACCCCCCTCGTACGGCCTGCCTCCTGCCCCCTCGTACGGTCGGCCGCCGTACGTCCCGTGTGGCACGCCCGTCCGCCGTGGCGGCCGGTTTCCCCTGTGCCCCGGGGATTCTCATACGTCTCTCAGACGCGGCCCCTACGGTCGCGCCCATGGACACCACCAAGACCGAAGAGCGCACCGACGACACGAAGGCCGACCAGGCCAAGGCGGCCACCGGGACGACGGAGGCCGACGGGGCGTCCGAGGCCGCCGCGGCGGACGGGACGGCCGGGGCGAACGACAAGACCCCGGCCGACGGTACGGCCGACGCGGACGCGCCGCGCACCACGGACGCCGACGGGGCGGACGAGGAAGACGGCAAGAACGCCGCGGACACCGCGGACCCCGACGCGGCGCCCGCCGCGGCCGCGACCGGCTCGGTGGCGTCCGGCGCCGGTGCCGTCGTCGCCGCCGGGCTGGGGCTCGCCTCGCTCACCGGCACCTGGGTCGGCACGGTGCTGGCCGAGCGCCAGACGCTGCTCGGCCAGATCAAGCTCCAGACGGGCAAGGCCACCGACCAGATCGGCACCGTCTACGGCGCCCCCTGGCACACCCACGCCCTCGTCAACGGCATCTTCGCGCTGCTCGCCGTCGTCGTCGCCGGCCTGGTCCTCACCCGGCCCCGCCCGACCTGGATGCGGGCCGTGGCCTGGGGCGGCCTCGCCCTCGGCGTACTGGGCCTGATCGTCTCCGCGGGCATGTACTTCGACCTGTTCGCGAGCCTGCCCACCCTGCCCAAGGCCGGCGCCGGAACGCCCGGTTCCTGAGGCCGCAGCCGCCGACGGGCCCCGGGAGCGGGCCGTACCTAAGGCCGTACGCGGCCGCCTGAGGCACGGCCGGCCCGGGGCCCCGTTCCGTCTAAGGCCCCCGCACCCCGCAAGATCGGGAACCTGCCCGATGTGGGCCGTCCCCCTGGGCGAGCAGGCTGGAGCACGTCAACAGGCACCGCAGGCAGGACCGCCGGCGGATGCCACCGTGCCGATGCCGGAACCAGGGAGCACACGATGTACTACGGGGAACTCGCCATCCGGACCCGCTACGACCAGCTGCGGCGCGAGGCCGACCAGGAGCGGCTGGCCCGTCAGGCCCGCGAGGGGCGGCAGGCCCGCACGGCCCGGCGCGCACGGCGGGGCGCCGGCTCGGCCGGGAACGGCGCCGGAGGGCGGGTGAACGGCGCACCGGACCGGTACACCCGCGCCGCCTGACGGGTGAGGCGCACCCGTGCCACCCTCGGCGACGGCCCGGCGGCCCCCTCAGCCGCCCCGCGAGCCGTCCCACGTGACGATGACCACTGCCGCGTTGTCAGACCGCTGTGCGATGCTCAGCGGCGTGGAAACCAGGTCCGTCAGTCCGGTGTTCGTCGGCCGCGGCAGCGAGCTCGACACGCTGCGTGGCGCTCTCGCCCGTATCGAGGAGTCGGGCGAGCCCAGGGCGCTGCTCATCGGCGGTGAGGCGGGGGTCGGCAAGACCCGGCTCATCGAGGAGTTCGCGCAGGCCGCGCGGGCCGACGGCGTCCTGGTGGCCGTCGGCGGCTGCATCGAGATCGGCTCCGAGGGCCTGCCGTTCGCCCCGTTCTCCGCGGTCCTGCACCTGCTCAACGCCCGGCTGCCGCAGGAGCTGGCCGCCGCCGTCGCCGGCCAGGAGGGCGAACTGGCCCGCATCCTGCCGGAGCTGGGCGAACCCGCCCGCGAGGGGCGCGACGACGAGCAGGGCCGGGCCCGCCTGTTCGAGCTGACCGCCCGGCTCCTGGAGCGCCTGGCCGCCCACCGCCCGCTCGTCATCGTCATCGAGGACCTGCACTGGGCCGACCGCTCCACCCGCGAGCTGTTCTCCTACCTGCTGCGCGCCCTCCACGACGCGGGCATCCTCCTCGTCGCCACGTACCGCTCCGACGACATCCACCGCCGCCACCCGCTGCGCCCGTTCCTGGCCGAGATCGACCGGATGCGTACGATCCGCCGCGTCGAACTGGCCCGCTTCACCCGCTCCGAGGTGCGCACCCAGATCGCCGGCATCACCGGCAGCGACCCCGAGGAAACACTGGTCGACCGGGTCTTCGAACGCTCCGAGGGCAACGCCTTCTTCGTCGAGGAGCTGGCCCGCGGCTTCCAGGACGGCTGTCTGCCGGCCGGGCTCAGCGACCCGCTGCGCGACCTGCTGCTCGTCCGGGTCGAGGCGCTTCCCGAGGACGCCCAGCGGGTCGTGCGGGTGGCCGCCGAGGGCGGCTCCACGGTCGAACACGAACTGCTCGCCGCCGTCTGCGGCCTGCCCGAGGACGACCTCATCGAGGCGCTGCGCGCCGCCGTCGGCTCCAACACCCTGGTGCCCGACCGGGACGGCACCGGCTACCGCTTCCGGCACGCCCTGGTGCGCGAGGCCGTCGTCGACGACCTGCTGCCCGGCGAGCGCACCCGTCTCAACCGGCGGTACGGCGAAGCCCTGGAGGCCGACCCCTCGCTGGTCCGCGCCGACACCTGCGCCGCCCGCCTGGCCAGCTACTGGTACCACGCCCACGACCCGGCCAAGGCGCTGCCCGCCGTCCTCGCCGCCTCCGTCCAGGCCCGCCGCCGGCATGCGTACACCGAGCAACTGCGGCTGCTGGACCGGGCGCTGGAGCTGTGGGACGACGCGCCCAAGGAGGTCCGCCGCGCCGTGCGCCCGGTGGACTACGCCGAGGCGTACCCGGCCTGCGGCTGCGACGACGAAGCGCTGCGCTTCCTGGACCTGCTCGCCGAGATCGCGGTGGCCGCGCGCCTGTCCGGGGACACCGAGCGCGCCTTCACGATCACCAAGCGCGCCCTGCGCTCCCTCGACGCGGAGCAGGACCCGCTGCGTACGGCGTGGTTCCTGCTCCAGCGCTCCCGCCTCACGCAGAGCACCGGCCGCGGCGACGGCCGGTCCGAACTGGCCCGCGCCCAGGAGCTGGTGCGCGGCCTGCCGCCGTCCTCGGTGCACGCGGCGGTGCTCGCCCATTCCGCCACCTGGGCGGTGCTGCACACCCCCGGCCCGGACAGCTTCGCCACGGCCGAGCGTGCCGTGGAGCTGGCCCGGCTCGTCGGCGACGAGGAGGAGGAGCTGAACTCCCTCGTCACCCTGGCCGGGCTGCGGGTGGACGCCGGCGACGTGGACGGTGGGCTGGCCGCGCTGCGCACGACCCTGGACCGCGCCGTGGCCCGCGGCTGCTCCCGGGTGGTCGCCCGCGGTCACATCAACCTGTCCTCGCTCCTGGAGGGCGTGGGCCGCTCCGCGGACGCCGTCGAGACCGCGGACCGGGGCATCGCGTTCGCCGACCAGTACGGCCTGAAGGAGAGCGCGAGCTGGACGTGCGGCAACCGCGCCGAGTCGCTGCAGTCGCTGGGCCGCTGGCAGGAGGCGCGGCAGGCGGCACTGGACGCCCGCGACCGCTCACTGAGCGCCCGGTCCATGGCCCTGGCCACCCAGCGCCTCATGGTTCTCGACCTGGCCGGGGGCGATCTGGACGGCGCGGAGCGGAAACTGGCCGTCGTCCGTGAGCACTTCGACACCCAGCCCCAGCACACCATCCCCCTCGCCTGCCACTGCCTGGTGATCGCCGCCGCCCGGGGCCGTGTCCCGGAGGTACGCGGCATCCTCCGGCAGGCCCTGGAGACCGGTTTCCCGCCCGGCACCCAGCGGTATGTCTGGCCGCTGCTGTGGTCGGCCGCCACCGCCGAGGCGGAGCTGCGCGGACTGCCCGCCGCCGAGCCGGAGCGCCCGGACACCCTCGCCCGCATACGGGAGGCCGCCAAGCGCACGCCCGCGGTGGTGCCGGTGTGGGCGGCGCACGCCCGCGCCGTCGAGGCCGAGCTGCTGCGCGCCGAAGGGCGCCCGGCGCCGGACGCCTGGGCCGCGGCGGTCGCCGCCTTCGAGCAGGTGCAGCGCCCGTACGAACTCGCCGTGGCCTGTTACCGCTGGGCGGAGGCGCTGCTGCACGACGCCGCCCGGGCGACCGCGGGGCTGGAGGGCCGTACGCCGCGCGAGGCCGCGGCGCTGCTCCTCGCCCAGGCACATGCCGCGACCGTACGGCTCGGCGCCCGGCCGCTCGGCGACGGCATCGAACAGCTCGCCCGGCGCGCCCGCATACCGCTCACGGCTCCGGCCCCGGACGCCGGGCAGCGCGCCGGCGGCGGTCCCGCCGACGCGGAACCCGCCGAGACGTTCAAGCTGACCCCGCGCGAGCGGGACGTGCTGCGCCTGGTCGCGGCCGGGCGCAGCAACCGGCAGATAGCCGAGGAGCTGTTCATCTCGCCCAAGACGGCCAGCGTGCATGTCTCCAACATCCTGGCCAAGCTGGGCGTCGCGGGCCGCGGCGAGGCCGGCGCGCTGGCCCACCGGCTCCGCCTGTTCGCCCCGGCGGAGCGGACGGCGGGGTGACGGGCGCGGTCCCGGCCGCCCGCCGTCAGGTGTGCCGTGGCGGCTCCTGCTCCGGCAGGCGGATGGTGACCTTGCCCGAGGACAGGTCTATCGGCCCCTTGCCCGGATCGCTGTCACCGGTGTCGGTGACCACCAGGGTCAGCCGCCGCCGTTCCTCCTCGGTGTGTTTGCGCCCCGGCGCGAACAACTCCTCCACCAGGTTGAACATCCCGCCCCCTGCCGACGTGGCCGGTCCCGTACGGACGAGTGTAGGCACCACCGGGGCGGTACGGGCGGTCATGTCTGTCACCGTCCGCGTAGCCGCACCCGGATCTGCGCCTGTACCTGGATCTGCGCCTGCACCCGGGTCTGCGCCTGCACCCGGGTCTGCGCCTGCACCCGGGTCTGCGCCTGCACCCGGGTCTGCGCCTGTACCCGGGTCTGCACCTGCATGGGTCCGTCCCGTCAGCTCACCGACAGGCGCAGGACCCGGTCGTCGCCCTTCTCCGGCTCACCGCGCCCGTCGGTGTTGCTGGTGACCAGCCACAGCCCGCCGTCCCCGGCCGTCACGACCGTACGCAGCCGCCCGTACTCACCCTGGAGGAACGCCTGCGGCGCCGCCGACGGCCGCTGTCCGGCGAGCGGGATCCGCCACAGCCGTTCGCCGCGCAGCCCGGCCATCCAGATCGAGCCCTCGGCGTACGCGATGCCGCTCGGCGAGGCGTCCGCGGTCTTCCACTGCGCCACCGGGTCCACGAACCGGGCGTCGCCCGCGCCCTTGCCCTCGGCCTCGGGCCAGCCGTAGTTCCCGCCCGGCTCGATCAGGTTCAGTTCGTCCCAGGTGTTCTGCCCGAACTCCGCGGCCCACAGGCGCCCCTCCGCGTCCCAGGCCAGGCCCTGCACGTTGCGGTGTCCGGACGAGTACACCACCGAGCCGGCGTCGGGGTTGCCGTGCACCGGCTCGCCCTCCGGCGTCATGCGCAGGATCTTGCCGCCCAGCGACTTCAGGTCCTGGGCGAGGCCGGTGTCACCGGTCTCGCCGGTGCCCGCGTAGAGCATCTTGTCCGGACCGAACGCGATCCGGCCGCCGTTGTGGATCTGCCCCTTGGGGATGCCCTTCAGCACCGTGTCGGGAGCGCCCAGTTGACTGCCCGGCTGCTTCTTGGCGTCGTAGTTCATCCGGGCGATGCGGTTGTCGGACTCGGTGGTGAAGTACGCGTACACCTGGTGGTCGCGGCCGAACGACGGCGCCACCGCGATCCCCAGCAGCCCGCCCTCGCCGCCCGGCGCCACCCCCGGCACCGTCCCCAGCTCGGTCGTACGGCCGCCGTCCGCCGCCACCCGGAAGATCTTGCCGGTGTCGCGCGAGGACACCAGCAGGTCACCTCCCGGCAGCGCGGCCACTCCCCAGGGTGAGGTGAGACCGGTGGTCAAGGTGCTGACGACCCGCACCGAGCCCTTGGCGGGCGGCGCCGAGGCGGACACGGAGACCTCGGCCTCGCTCTCGGACGGAGCGGCGGACGAAGGGGCCGACGAAGCGGCGGGGGAGCCGGCCGGATCCGGGGAGCCCCCGGAACAGCCTGCTGCCAGCAGCAACGCGGCAGCGGCCAACACGGAGGTCACGGAGCGTCGTTGCACGGCGAAGTCCTCTCGTCGACGGAACCCGCCTTACGACACCACACCGCACCGCGCACGTCAGGCCCCCACTCCGGCCCGGCGGCCCGAACCCACCGCCCCGGGCCCCGGCCCGTCGGCCCGTACCCGCCACCCCGAGCCCCGGCCCCCGTACCCGCCGCCCGCCCCGGCCACCCGCAGCCGCTCAGTCCCACGACCCCCGCGCCGGCGGCAGTGCGGCGATCTCCGCCAGGTCCCGGCGGTCCAGTGCCAGCCCGGCCGCCGCCGCGTTCTCGGCGGCCCAGCGTTCCTTCTTCGTGCCGGGTACGGGCACGACGTGCGGCCCCTGCGCCAGTACCCACGCCAGCGCGACCTGCCCCGGTGTGGCCCCGTACCGCGCGCCCACCCGGCGCAGCCCGGCCACCACCGGCTGGTTGGCGGCCATCATCTCGGCCGTGAAGCGCGGGTGCCGCGCCCGTATGTCCTCCGGCTCGAAGCCCTGGCCAGGGGTCAGCGTGCCGGTCAGGAAGCCGTTGCCCAGCGGCATGGCGGCCAGGAAACCCACCCCACGGGTGACGCACCACGGCAGCAGCGCCTCCAGCGCCTCCTTCGACCACACCGACAGCTCGGCCTGCACGCTGCTGACCGGGAACACCTGCTGGATGCGTTCCAGCTGCCGCAGCGTCCCGTCGTACAGCCGCGCGCCCCGGCGGCGCCCGGCCCGCGCACCCACCGCGCACAGCCCCAGCGACCGCACCTTCCCGGCCGCCACCAGCTCGGCCATCGCGCCCCAGGTCTCCTCGATCGGCACCTCGGGGTCGGTCCGGTGCAGCTGGTACAGGTCGATGCAGTCGGTCTGCAAGCGGCGCAGTGAGGCGTCGCACGCCCGCTTGACGTAACCGGGCCGCCCGTTGGCGACGATGTGCTGCTCACCCACCAGCAGCCCGACCTTGGTCGAGACGAAGGCTTCCGCGCGGCGCTCCTTCAGGGCCCGGCCGACCAGCAGTTCGTTGGTGAACGGCCCGTACATGTCGGCGGTGTCGAGCAGGGTGCAGCCCCGGTCGAGCGCGGTGTGCACGGTGCGCAGCGAGCTCTCGCCGTTGCGCTGCGACTCGGTGTACCCCCAGCTCATCGGCATACAGCCGAGTCCGATTGCACCCACTTCGAGCGCTGTGGCCCCGATTGTCCTGCGCTCCACGTGGTCGTGCCTCCATCCCCTCGCCCCCGATCAAGGGCCAGACCAAACTAACGTCTGAGCACGAAGGGCATCGCATAGCCTCGGGCCATGGCACCTGCAGACCCGCGCACCGCCGCGAACGACGTATGGCTCCCGATCCCTCCCGACGAGGTCGGCGGACTGCCGGACGGCTTCCGCTACGTCCATTGGGACGCCACGCCGGAGTACCCCGCCGACCCCGCGCGCTGCGCCTTCTACGTGGTCCCGTACATGAAGGATCCGGAGACGTGCATACGGCCGCTGGCGGAGATGGCCGGGCTGCGGGCCGTGCAGACGCTGACGGCCGGCGTCGAGCACATGCTGCCCGCGCTGTCGCAACTGCCCCCGGGAACCCACCTGTGCAACGCCCGCGGCCTGCACGACGCGAGCACGGCCGAGCTGGCGCTCACCCTGACGCTCGCCTCGCTGCGCGGCATCCCGGACTTCGTCCGCGGCCAGGACGCGGCGCGGTGGCTCGACGGATTCCGGCCCGCCCTCGCCGACAAATCGGTGCTCATCGTGGGGTACGGCTCGATCGGCAGTGCGATCGAGGACCGGCTCACGCCCTTCGAGTGTGCGCGGGTGGCGCGCATTGCGCGCACCGCACGTGAGACCGTGCGCGGGCCCGTGCTTCCGCTCGCCGAACTGCCCGCCGTGCTGCCCGAGGCGGACGTCGTGATCATCACCACGCCGCTCACCGACGCCACTCGTGGCCTGGTCGGGAGCGACTTCCTGGCCCGGATGAAGGACGGAGCGCTGCTGGTGAACGTCGCGCGCGGCGCCGTCGTCAACACGGGGGCGCTTCTCGCGGAACTCGAATCGGGGCGGTTGCGGGCGGCCCTGGACGTCACCGATCCGGAACCGCTGCCCGCGGGGCACCCGCTGTGGCACGCTCCCGGCGTGCTCATCACTCCACACGTCGGTGGCCCCAGTTCTGCCTTCCTGCCCCGCGCGAAGCGTCTCATCAGGGATCAGCTGGCCCGTTTCGCCTCGGGTGATCCCTTGCGCAACGTCGTGGCTACGGCCGGGTGAAACCTTCCCGGACCCCTTGCGGGTAGCTCTACGGGGCCGTACGACTGCACTGGGTATCCGCATCCCACCGACAGTCACGCTGTGTAGAGAAGCTATGTCCCTGAGTGACGAACCTGGTGTATCGTCCGAGCGGGGACCGTGCCGGGCAGTGATGCGGCGCAGCGCGAAAGACCGGAACCTAGGGGGGCGACGGGCGATGTACGGCCGATGGATGATCCGCGAGACAGGCGATCCGCGATCTCCCGGGGGGACACCCCCGGGCTCCCGGGCGCGCCGGACGCCGATGGCGCACCGGCCACCACGATGGCGCGCGGCGGACGGGAGGAGAGGGCGGTGAGCGCCACGGGCGCGGTCCTCACCCGGCCGCCGGTGCAGACCGGCGGCGCACCGGGCGTGGTGCCGCAGGTCGTGCTCGCGGTCGTCTGCGGCGGGTACGCCGTGGGGGCCGCCCTCGGCTGGGGCTCCTCCGAACTGGCGCTCTTCATGGGCGACTTCGGGCTCAGCGTGGCCGCCTTCGCCGCGGCCGTCTCCTGTTTCCTGTACGCCCGCAGGCACCACGGCCGGTTTCGACCCGCCTGGCTGCTGTTCGCCGCCTCCTCCACGATGGCCGGGATCGGCAACGGCGTCTGGGGCTGGTACGAGGTCGTGCTGCGCCAGCCGGTGCCGAGCCCGTCGCTCGCGGACTTCTGCTTCCTGCTCTTCGCCCCGCCGGCCATCGTCGGCCTGCTCGTGCTCGCCAAGAGGCCCGTGAGCAAGGCCGGCTGGGTGTGCCTGGGACTGGACGCCTGGCTGATCGGCGGCTCGCTGCTGACGCTGTCCTGGAGCCTGGCGCTCGCGCACACCGCGCACTTCCAGGGCCAGAGCGTGCCGCAGGGCGCGCTCGCGCTGGCGTACCCGCTGCTGGACATCGTGCTGGTGAGCATGGTGCTCGCGCTGCACTTCAAGCGCTCCTCGGCACACCGCTCGGCCATCAACACCGCGATCGCGGCGCTGGCCCTGACGGTGCTGTGCGACGCGCTGTTCAGCTCACCGCTGCTGCGCGAGCACTACCGCTCCGGGCAGATCCTGGACGCCGGCTGGTTCGCCGGCTCGATGCTGCTGACGTACGCGCCCTGGGTCGCCCGGCGGCTGCCCGGCGGCGACGGCGCGGCGGCCGCTCCCGAGCGCGCCGCCCGCCGTACCCCGCCGGCCACGGCCACCACCGCCACCGCGGCGGCCACCCGGCCCATCGCCGGCTCGCTGGCCGCGCTCACCCCGTACCTGGCCGCCGCCGTCTGCACGCTGGGCATCCTGTACAACGTCCTGGACGGCCGCCGCATCGACCGCGTGGTGCTCTTCACCGGCTGCACGGTCGTCCTCGCCCTGGTCGTACGGCAGGGCATCATGCTGCTCGACAACATCACCCTCACGCAGGAACTGGCCCAGAAGGAGAACCACTTCCGGTCACTGGTGCAGGGCTCCAGCGACGTCATCATGATCGCCGCGCCGACCGGGATACTCCGCTACGTCAGCCCCGCCGCCGCGGGCGTCTACGGCCGGGACGCGGAGGAACTGGTCGGCTCCGAGCTGGCCTCCCTCATCCATCCCGAGGACCTGGGGCGCGTGGTGCACGAGGTGCGCAGATTCCTCGCGGCCAAGCCGGAGGACGAACCGACCACACGCATCGAGTGCCGCTTCCGCGCGGGCGAGCACCGGGCGGGCGGCGAGAAGTGGCTCAACGTCGAGTCCACGGTCAACCGCCACCACGGCGGCCTCATCTTCAACTCCCGTGACGTCACCGAACGCGTCCGCCTCCAGGCCCAGCTCCAGCACAACGCCTCGCACGACGCGCTCACCGACCTGCCCAACCGGGCCCTGTTCACCGAACGGGTCAGCCAGGCGCTGACCGGCCGCCGCGCCACCGATCCGGGCACCGCCGTGCTCTACATCGACCTGGACGGCTTCAAGCAGGTGAACGACACCATCGGCCACCAGGCGGGGGACGAATTGCTCACCCAGGCCGCCCGCAGACTGGCCGAATCCGTACGGGCCGGGGACACCGCCGCCCGGCTGGGCGGCGACGAGTTCGCCGCACTGATCATGGGCGACGGCTCCCGCGACCACACGGCCCGCGAACACCGCATCCTGGAGATCGCCGACCGGCTGCGCGTCCGCCTCTCCGACCCGTACAAGATCGACGGGCGGGACGTCCGGGTCGCCGCCAGCATCGGCGTCGCCTTCGCCGAACCGGGCATCACCCCCGGCCCCCTGCTGCGCAACGCCGACCTGGCGATGTACCGCGCGAAGCAGGCCGGCAAGGGCTGCGTCAAGCTGTACGCGCCACAGATGCAGGCCGACGTGGTGCGCCGCGCCGAACTGGCCACCAAGCTGCGCACCGCGCTGCACGACGGCGAGTTCGCGCTGCTGCACCAGCCCGTGGTGGAGCTGGCCGGCGGCCGGATCACGGCGGTCGCCGCGCTGGCCCGCTGGCGCTCCGCCCAGGGCATACTCTTCACCCCCGCCGAGTTCCTGCGGGTCGGCGACCGCGGCCGGCTCAAGGAGGACGGCGACCGCACCGCCGAGCTGGGCCGCTGGCAGCTGGAGGAGGCGGTGCAGCAGGCGGCCGGCCGGCACCGGGCGGGCCATCCGGTCCCCGTGGCCGTCCGGATCTCCGCGCACCGCCTGCTCGACCGGGCGCTGCCGCCCAAGAGCATCGAGGCACTGCTGTCCCGGCACGGCCTGCCGTCCGGGTCGCTGGTCCTGGAGCTGTCCGACACCGATCCGCGGATACCGCTGGAGGAGCTGGAGCGGCGCCTGGTCGCCCTGCGCCGTCTGGGGGTACGGATCGCCCTGGACGGCTTCGGCAGCGGCGCGGCCGCCATCGGCGCGCTGCGGCGGCTGCCCGTCGACGTGCTGCGGCTGGACCGCGACCTGGTCGACGGGGTGGTGGACTCCGCCCGGCTGCACAAGATCACATCGGGGCTGCTGCGGATCGCCTCCGACCTCGGCATGCAGTCCGTCGCCGACGGCGTCGACCTGCCGGAGCAGATCGTCGCGCTGCGCTCGATGGGCTGTACGCACGGCCAGGGCATGGCCTTCGCCGGGCCGCTGGACGAACACCGGCTGCGCCGCGCGCTGACCCAGGGCAGCTATCCGGTGCCGGGCCCGGGCAGCGAGGGCCGGGCCGTGGTGCTCAGCGGTACGGGCCTGCCGGTGCGCCACGTCAAGGCGGGCCGCGAACCGATGTCACCCGGACGGGTGCTGGGCGAACTGCCCAGGCGCTACGGGCCGGGTGACGGCCGGGACGGTGCGGAAGCGGCCATGGCGCGGCCTCCGCTGCGCCCAAATAGTGAGACCTCCGTCCCACCCACTTGACACTCGGCTGGCCCCGGGGGGAGGGTCAGTTCCATGCGCACCCGAATTCTCGTACTTGGAAAGCGCGTCGGCTGAAGCTGGGTCACTCAAGAAGCCCAGCGCTCCGCACCGGCGCGCTCCCCTCGCTTGCCTCACGGCACGAGGGGTTTTTTGTTGCATAACCACCCCCATACCCCACCAAAACCCTCAGCTTCGAGAAGAGACGCAGATGACCGAGCAGGCCACCGGGGCCCACCATCCGCAGCCGCGGGCCCGTCACTCCGGCGGAGCACCCGCGAGCGCCGTCGAGCACGTCACGGGCGCGCAGTCCCTCATCCGTTCGCTCGAAGAGGTCGGGGCCGACACCGTGTTCGGCATTCCGGGAGGCGCCATCCTCCCCGCGTACGACCCGATGATGGACTCCTCGAAGGTCCGCCACGTCCTGGTCCGCCACGAGCAGGGCGCGGGCCACGCCGCCACCGGTTACGCGCAGGCCACCGGCAAGGTCGGCGTCTGCATGGCCACCTCGGGGCCCGGTGCCACCAACCTCGTCACCCCGATCGCCGACGCCCACATGGACTCCGTCCCGCTGGTCGCCATCACCGGCCAGGTGGCCTCCAAGGCGATCGGCACCGACGCCTTCCAGGAGGCGGACATCTGCGGCATCACGATGCCGATCACCAAGCACAACTTCCTGGTCACCGACGCGGCCGAGATCCCCCGCACCATCGCCGAGGCGTTCCACATCGCCTCCACAGGGCGCCCCGGACCGGTCCTGGTGGACATCGCCAAGGACGCCCTCCAGGCGCAGACCACCTTCTCCTGGCCGCCGCACACCGACCTGCCCGGCTACCGCCCGGTGACCAAGCCGCACGCCAAGCAGATCCGCGAGGCCGCCCGGCTGATCACCGAGGCCCGGCGCCCGGTCCTCTATGTCGGCGGCGGTGTGATGAAGTCCGGCGCCACCGCCGAGCTGAAGGTGCTGGCCGAACTGACCGGCGCGCCCGTCACCACCACCCTGATGGCCCTGGGCTCCTTCCCCGACACCCACCCGCAGCACGTGGGCATGCCGGGGATGCACGGCGCGGTCGCCGCCGTCACCGCCCTGCAGAAGTCCGACCTGATCGTGGCGCTCGGCGCCCGCTTCGACGACCGCGTCACCGGCAAGCTGGACTCCTTCGCCCCGTTCGCCAAGATCGTGCACGCCGACATCGACCCGGCCGAGATCGGCAAGAACCGCGCCGCCGACGTGCCGATCGTCGGCGACGCCCGCGAGGTCATCGCCGACCTGGTCGTCGCCCTCCAGGCCGAGCACGCGGCCGGCCGCACCGGCGACTACACCGCCTGGTGGAAGGACCTCAACCGCTGGCGCGAGACGTACCCGCTGGGCTACGACCACCCCGAGGACGGCAGCCTGGCCCCGCAGCAGGTCATCCAGCGCCTGGGCGAGCTGGCCCCGGAGGGCACGATCTACGCGGCGGGCGTCGGCCAGCACCAGATGTGGGCCGCGCACTTCATCGACTACGACACGCCGTCCACCTGGCTGAACTCGGGCGGCGCCGGGACGATGGGCTACGCCGTCCCGGCCGCGATGGGCGCCAAGGCCGGGCAGCCGGACCGTACGGTCTGGGCGATCGACGGCGACGGCTGCTTCCAGATGACCAACCAGGAGCTGGTCACCTGCGCGCTGAACAACATCCCGATCAAGGTCGCCGTCATCAACAACGGCGCGCTGGGCATGGTCCGCCAGTGGCAGGCGCTCTTCTACAACCAGCGCTACTCCAACACCGTCCTGCACAGCGGCCCCGAGGACTGCCTCGCCACGGCCGAGGTGGCCGGCGCCGGCACCCGCGTGCCGGACTTCGTGAAGCTGGCCGAGGCGATGGGCTGCGTCGCGATGCGCTGCGAGGACCCGGCCGAGCTGGACGCGGTGATCGCCAAGGCGAACGCGATCAACGACCGCCCGGTGGTCGTGGACTTCATCGTCCACGAGGACGCCCAGGTGTGGCCGATGGTCGCGGCCGGCACCTCCAACGACGAGGTCATGGCGGCCCGCGGGGTGCGCCCCGACTTCGGCGACAACGAAGACGACTGAGCAGCCGGGACGCGAGACACGCGGATAGAAGAGAGAAGACCGACCATGTCCAAGCACACGCTCTCCGTCCTGGTGGAGAACACCCCCGGCATCCTGGCCCGGATCGCCGCGCTGTTCTCCCGCCGCGGATTCAACATCGACTCGCTCGCCGTCGGCGTCACCGAGCACCCCGACATCTCCCGCATCACCATCGTGGTGAGCGTCGAGTCGCTCCCGCTGGAGCAGGTCACCAAGCAGCTCAACAAGCTCGTCAACGTCCTGAAGATCGTCGAGCTGGAGCCCGGCTCCGCGGTCCAGCGGGAACTGGTGCTGGCCAAGGTGCGCGCCGACAACGAGACCCGCTCGCAGATCGTGGAGATCGTCCAGCTCTTCCGCGCCAAGACCGTCGACGTCTCCCCGGACGCGGTGACCATCGAGGCGACCGGCAGCAGCGACAAGCTCGAAGCGATGCTCAAGATGCTGGAGCCGTTCGGCATCAAGGAGTTGGTGCAGTCCGGCACCATCGCCATAGGGCGCGGCGCCCGCTCCATCACGGACCGCTCGCTGCGCGCGCTGGACCGCTCCGCCTGATCCGGTCCGGCCCGCCCGGACCGGATCGCGAGACCCCCGAACCTTTCCTCCCGCGCCCGACGTAATGTGTCGGGCAACCAGCTAGATCCAAGGAGATACCCGAAGTGGCCGAGCTGTTCTACGACGACAACGCCGACCTGTCCATCATCCAGGGCCGCAAGGTCGCGGTTCTCGGCTACGGCAGCCAGGGCCACGCCCACGCCCTCTCCCTGCGCGACTCCGGCGTCGACGTGCGCGTGGGTCTGCACGAGGGCTCGAAGTCGAAGGCCAAGGCCGAGGAGCAGGGCCTGCGGGTGGTCAGCCCGGCCGAGGCGGCCGAAGAGGCCGACGTCATCATGATCCTGGTGCCGGACCCGATCCAGGCGAAGGTCTACGAGGAGTCCGTCAAGGACCACCTCAAGGACGGCGACGCGCTGTTCTTCGGCCACGGCCTGAACATCCGCTACGGCTTCATCAAGCCCCCGCAGGGCGTCGACGTGTGCATGGTCGCCCCCAAGGGCCCGGGCCACCTGGTGCGCCGCCAGTACGAGGAGGGCCGCGGCGTGCCGTGCATCGCGGCCGTCGAGCAGGACGCCTCGGGCAACGCCTTCGCGCTGGCCCTGTCGTACGCCAAGGCCATCGGCGGCACCCGCGCCGGCGTCATCAAGACCACCTTCACCGAGGAGACCGAGACCGACCTGTTCGGTGAGCAGGCGGTGCTCTGCGGCGGCGCCTCGGCGCTGGTCAAGGCCGGTTTCGAGACGCTGGTCGAGGCCGGCTACCAGCCGGAGATCGCCTACTTCGAGTGCCTGCACGAGCTGAAGCTGATCGTGGACCTCATGTACGAGGGCGGCCTGGAGAAGATGCGCTGGTCGGTCTCCGAGACCGCCGAGTGGGGCGACTACGTCACCGGCCCGCGGATCGTCAACGACGCCACCAAGGCCGAGATGAAGAAGGTGCTCGCCGAGATCCAGGACGGCACCTTCGCCAACAACTGGATGGCGGAGTACAACGCCGGCCTGCCGAAGTACAACGAGTACAAGAAGGCCGACGAGGACCACCTGCTGGAGACCACCGGCAAGAAGCTCCGCAAGCTGATGAGCTGGGTCGACGACGAGCAGTGAGCCGTACGGCACGGGGCCGTGGCAGCCGCCGCGGCCCCGTTCGCCATGACCGGCGCCCGCGCCCCCGCCGTGGTGTTGTCCATCGCGTCACACCACTACCGGGTGATCCTTCCGAAACGGCGGATGAACGGCCGGGGGCCGCCACTACACTGCACAGCACAAGCGCGTCAGGCTCACAGCGTCGTGCGTCTTCCACGCGGCTGCCCCCTTCACCGCCTTCGGCCGTCGGGACGGCCGTCCTCCCCCGTAGCCATCAGGGGCACGGGAGGGGCCCCCAGGACTAGTGAGGACTGAAGACCACGTGAGCTCGAAACCTGTCGTACTGATCGCCGAGGAACTGTCGCCCGCCACCGTCGACGCCCTCGGCCCGGACTTCGAGATCCGGCACTGCAACGGCGCCGACCGCGCCGAGCTGCTGCCCGCCATCGCCGATGTCGACGCCATCCTCGTGCGCAGCGCGACCAAGGTCGACGCCGAGGCCATCGCCGCCGCCCGCAAGCTCAAGGTCGTCGCCCGGGCCGGTGTCGGCCTGGACAACGTCGACGTCTCCGCCGCCACCAAGGCCGGCGTGATGGTCGTCAACGCGCCGACCTCCAACATCGTCACCGCCGCCGAGCTGGCCTGCGGCCTGCTGCTCGCCACGGCCCGCAACATCCCGCAGGCGAACACCGCCCTGAAGAACGGCGAGTGGAAGCGCAGCAAGTACACCGGCGTCGAGCTGTCCGAGAAGGTCCTCGGCGTGGTCGGGCTCGGCCGGATCGGCGTGCTGGTCGCGCAGCGCATGTCGGCCTTCGGGATGAAGATCGTCGCGTACGACCCGTACGTGCAGCCGGCCCGCGCCGCGCAGATGGGCGTCAAGCTGGTCACCCTCGACGAGCTGCTGGAGGTCGCGGACTTCATCACCGTCCACCTCCCCAAGACCCCCGAGACCCTCGGCCTGATCGGCGACGAGGCGCTGCACAAGGTCAAGCCGACGGTGCGCATCGTCAACGCCGCGCGCGGCGGCATCGTGGACGAGACCGCGCTGGCCAGCGCCCTCAAGGAGGGCCGGGTGGCCGGCGCGGGCCTGGACGTGTACGCCACCGAGCCGTGCACGGACTCCCCGCTGTTCGAGTTCGACCAGGTCGTCGCCACCCCGCACCTGGGCGCCTCCACGGGCGAGGCGCAGGAGAAGGCGGGCATCGCGGTCGCCAAGTCGGTGCGCCTGGCGCTGGCCGGCGAGCTGGTGCCGGACGCGGTCAACGTCCAGGGCGGTGTGATCGCCGAGGACGTCAAGCCGGGGCTGCCGCTGGCCGAGCGCCTCGGCCGGATCTTCACCGCGCTGGCGGGCGAGGTCGCGGTCCGGCTCGACGTCGAGGTGTACGGCGAGATCACCCAGCACGACGTCAAGGTGCTGGAACTGTCCGCGCTCAAGGGCGTGTTCGAGGACGTGGTCGCCGAGACCGTCTCGTACGTCAACGCCCCGCTGTTCGCGCAGGAGCGCGGCGTCGAGGTCCGCCTGACCACCAGCAGCGAGTCGGCCGAGCACCGCAACGTGGTCACGGTGCGCGGCACCCTGGCCGGCGGCGACGAGATCTCCATCTCCGGCACCCTGGCCGGCAACAAGAACCAGCAGAAGATCGTCGCGGTCGGTGAGCACTCCATCGACCTGGCGCTCGCCGACCACATGGCCTTCCTGCGCTACGGCGACCGCCCCGGCGTCGTCGGCACGCTCGGCCGGATCCTCGGCGAGGCGGGCATCAACATCGCGGGCATGCAGGTCTCCCGGGCCGACGCGGGCGGCGAGGCACTGGTCGCGCTGACCGTCGACGACACGATTCCGGCGCCGGTGCTCGCCGAGATCGCCGAGGAGATCGGCGCCACGTCGGCGCGCGCGGTCAACCTCGCCGACTGACAGCGGCTGCTACGGCAGGACGCGTACCACCACCGGGCCCGGGCCCCGCTGCGGCGGAGCCCGGGCCCGGTGCCGTGGGCGCCCGGGCCGGGACGGGTGAGCGGTCAACCATTCACCCGTTCGGCGTAGTGCGGATGGAGGCCGGGCGCCGCGCAAACACGCCGTGGGGCCGGTCTGCCGGGGATCTCCCGGGGTTTTCCGACTCGCTGCGCGCCGCGGGCCGACGCGCAATGGGAACTGCGCGTGCCCCCTGCCGGCGCGTGCGGAAGGAGAGCGACGCCATGAACGCACCCCTGGGTGAGAACCCTCAAAATCTGACCGGCATGAACGTGGTCGACGCGGAGGGCACCAAGGTGGGCTCGGTCCAGCAGATCTACCGGGACGACGCCACCGAGGCACCCGAGTGGATCACCGTGCGCACCGGCCTGTTCGGCATGAAGGAGACCTTCGTACCGCTCGCCGGATGCCGGCGGGTGGGCGACGAGATGCAGGTCCCCTACACCAAGAACCAGATCAAGGACGCGCCGCGGATCGACGCCGACGGGCATCTGGAGCCGGCCGAGGAGGAGCGGCTGTACCGGCACTACGGGATGGCGCGGCCGGGTACCGCACCGTCCGGCACCGTGCCGGGCCGCACCACGCCCACCGGTGCCGGCATGGGCACCGCCGGGGCGGCGGGCGCGGCCGGCATGCGCCGGCCCGAGGAGCGCCGCCGGACCGAGTCCGCGCCGCTGGCCGGTGCGGGGGCCGGTGCGATGGCCATGGCGCGCGGCCGGGACTCGGACGCCGCGCGGGCCAAGGAGCAGAACCCGGAGATGCTCATCTCCGAGGAGCACGTGGAGCTCGGCACCGAGTCGCACGAGAGCGGCCACGCCCGGCTGCGCAAGCACGTGACGACCGAGGAGGTGCACCGCACCGTGCCCGTCAGCCACGACGAGGCACGCATCCGGCGCGAGAAGATCAGCGAGGAGGACCGCCGCAAGGGGCGGACCCGGCAGCCGGAACTCTCCGACGGCGAACTCGACGTCACGCTCTACGAGGAGCAGGTCGTGGTCCGCAAGGAGAACGTGCCGGTCGAGCGGATCAGGCTGGAGACCGAGCGGGTCACCGAGCAGCAGGAGGTCAACACCGAGGTCCACCGGGAAGAGGTGGAGTTCGACGACGGCAAGGGCACCGGCCGGCGCGACCGGCGGGGCCGTGGCATGCCGGGGACCGACCGGGGCCGCGGCGGACCGGACCCGGAGCGGGGCCGGTAGGCCGCCGGGGGTCCGGGCGCCGTCGCTTCCGGCCGTCCGCCGTTTCACGGGCCCGGCCCGCCGCCTCCGCAGTGCGGCGGGCCGGGCGCCGTGCTGTCCGGAGGCGGCCGTACGGGACGCCCGTAACCGGTGGGCAGCTGCCCGAGACGTCCGTACGGGACACCCGTCCGGGGCCGGTGACCGCCGGGCATAGGCTGACCGCATGGGACACCGAGAAGACCTGCTGGAAGGGGCCAAGCGCTGCCTCCTGGAAAAGGGGTACGCGCGCACCACCGCCCGCGACATCGTGGCCGCCTCCGGCACCAACCTGGCGTCCATCGGCTACCACTACGGCTCCAAGGACGTCCTGATGCGCCAGGCGCTGGTGGAGACGGTCGAGGAGTGGGGCGCGCGGCTCGCCGGCACGGAGGACACCGGCAGCGGGGAACCGGCCGGCGATTCCGTGGAGCGTTTCGCGGCCGTGTGGGACCGGATCCTGCGGAGCTTCCTGGAACAGCGTGACTTCGTGGCCTCCCAGGTGGAGGTGCTCGGCCTGCTGCCCCGCGACCCCGAACTGCGCACGGCGCTGGCCACGGTGCTGCCGGAGGGCGGCGAGGGCCTGGTCGCGGTCTTCGAGGACGTACCGGACACCGAGGTGGACGCGGAGTCGGCGCGCGTCGTCGGCTCCTTCTACCAGGCGCTGCTCACCGGTCTGATGGTGCAGTCCCTGATCACCCCGGCGGCGCTGCCTTCGGGCGGTGACCTCGTGGAGGCGATGCGGCGGGTGCTGTCCGGCGCGGTGCTCGGGGGGCGCGCGGGGCGGGAAGGCGCGGGCGACGGGGCGGAAGGTACGGGTGAGGGACCGGGACGTATCGGTGAGGGACCGGAACGTACGGGTGACGGGCCTGCCGCTTCGTGACCGAACACCCGCCGCTTTCTGACCGTACGCCCACCGCCTCCCGACCCTCCGCACGCCGCCCCCGGCCCGCTCCGGAGCCGTCCCCGGCGGCCAACCGGCCGATAGCGTTCGGTATTTGACCGCTCTGCACTTGTCCGGCCGCGCCGCCGCGCTCTACGCTCGCCGTACGGGACCAGGCAGCAGCTGCGGCCGGGCCCGGATCTCCCAGACCCAGAGGTCGCCGAGCAGTCCGTACCCGAGACCGGCCGGAGATCCGCGCCACGCAGCGAACATGCGACTCCGGCCCCGCCCTTCCCGGCCCGTTCGGCCAGGGGTCCTCCCGCGCGCCCCCGGCCCTCCAGGAAGGGCGGTCAGTGCCAGGTGAAGGGGAAGAGGAGCCCCGTCGCCCGGCATCCGGTCGCCGCCGGTTTTCCGGTTCTTCTCCCGGCGGCGGCCGCACCCCCTGCGGCTGCCCGGCGCCCCGTCGGGCTCCGGGGCCGCAGATTCTCATCGTGCGTCCGGACCCGCCCTCTGTCCAGTACTCAACAACTTTCCGTTCGCGGGCGGCCGGGGCCACGCCGTCCGGCGGGCGGACCCGGCGCGTCCGCCCGCGGGGCGGGCAGTCACCGGCCGTACGGCGGTCGCCGCTGGTCGCGCCGCCGCCGGGCGCCTCACAGCCGCGCCGTCTTCAGCGCCATGTGGAGCAGCAGGCGGTCGCCGCCCTGGTCCAGGTCGAGTCCGGTCAGCTTCTCGACGCGGCCGAGCCGGTAGTACAGCGTCTGGCGGTGGATGCCGAGGGCCTGGGCGGCGCGGCCCGCCTGCCCCGCGCAGTCGAGGAACACCTCGGCGGTACGGGCGAGTTCGCTGTGGGCGGGGGTCAGCAGCGGGCGTACCGCCGTGTCCGGCTCGGCCGACGGCAGTCCGGTCAGCAGGCGGTACGAGCCGATGGCGTGCCACTCGGCCACCGGGCCCAGCCGGGGTTCGGCGCGCGCGGCCCGCGCCGCGGCCAGCGCCTCGTGCCAGGCGGTGGGCAGGGCGGCCAAGTCCCGTACGGGAGTGCCGAGTCCGGCGGCGACCGGCAGCGTACGGCCCTCCGTGCCCGACGGCGCCAGCCCCCCGCCCGCACGCGGGGAGCGCAGCAGGTGCTCGGCCACCGTGCGGGCCGCGGCGAGGGTGGACGGCGAGCGCAGCCGTACGAGAGCCGCCAGCGACGGGGCGCCGGCGGTCGCCCGCGGCGGCGGTACGGAGGCGGGGCGCCGCCCTCCGGAAGCGGCCGAAGCGGTGGCGAGGGCCGGGCCGGCAGCCTCTTCGGCCGCCCCGTTCGCGGCGGGCAGCGCGCAGGCGGCCAGCAGGCCCGGCAGGTTGGGCAGCGGCGCGTGATCGGCCTCCGGCACGTCCCACGGTGTCACCGCCACCACCATCAGGGGAGCGTCCGCCGCGGACCGCAGCCCGTCGCGCAGCGCGGCCGCCGCCGCGGTGCGCTCAGCGGGGCGCGAGACCAGCAGCGCGCGCAGCAGGTCACCCAGCTCGGCGCCGGCCCGGGCCTCCGCCGCCAGCAGGGCGCCGATGCCGGCGGCCGACTCCATCGCCTGCTCGATACGGGGGTCCGGCGGCGCGCCGCCCGCGCCCAGTTCCAGGTCGGTCAGGTGGCCGTCGTCCAGCAGCCAGACATAGCCGTGCACGATGCCGCGGTGGCGCACCGGCAGGCAGATGCGACCCCGGAAGACGCCGGCCGCCGGGTCGGGCGGGATGCGCAGCGCCGTCTTCGCGCGGGCGATGCCGAACGCCTCGAACCAGGCCCGTACCGCCGCCGTCGAGCGGCGCTGGAGGATCGAGCGGGTCCGCACGGGGTCCATGACCAGGTCGTCGTCGCCCTCGTGCGCGCCGAAGGCGATCAGGCCGAAGTCGCGGTCCTCCAGGGTCGCCGGGGCGCCGAGGGCGGCCGAGATCTCGTCCACGAGCTGCTGGTAATCGCCCCGCATACGCCGCGTGGCTCCTTTCCGGTCGGGCTCCCGGGCCGTTCGGCCGCCGCTCTCGGTGCGGTCACCGGGGAGCGTGCGTCCGCCGGTGCCGTTGTGGTCCTCCACCATTGTCATACATCTGTCTGAGATCCCGGCCACGAAGGCCAGACAGCTGTCGATGGCCGCGAAGTAGCGAGATCCTTAAGTTTCAGGTGGCTCATCCCGCCGTCGCGCCCGCCGGTCAGGCGCCCGCCCGGCTTTGTCATCTTGAATCGTGGAGGTGCCCCGTGCTGGGTCCTGTGCTTCTCGCCGCAGCCCGCAGTGACAGCATCCGCCGTATCGTTTCGGCCGCCCCGGTCACCCGACCGGTCGTCGACCGCTTCGTGGCCGGTGAGCAGCTGGACGCGTCGATGGCCGCCGTACGGTCCCTGGCGGACCGCGGTATGGAGGTCACCCTCGACCACCTCGGTGAGGACATCACCGACCCGGCCGAGGCGCTGCGCAACCGCGACGCCTACCTCCAGCTGACCGCCGCCCTCAAGGACCTGGGCCTGGGCGAGCGGGCCGAGATGTCGGTCAAGCTCTCCGCCTTCGGCCAGGCGCTGCCCGGCGGCCACGAGCTGGCCCTGAAGAACGTCACCCCGGTCGTCGAGGCCGCCGCCGAGGCCGGCACCACGGTCACCCTGGACATGGAGGACCACACCACGGTCGACTCCACCCTGGCGATCCTCGGCGAGCTGCGCACCCGCTTCCCGCAGACCGGCGCGGTGCTCCAGTCCTACCTCTTCCGCACCGAGGACGACTGCCACGCGCTCGCCGGGGAAGGATCCCGCGTGCGCCTGGTCAAGGGCGCGTACAAGGAACCCGCGACGGTCGCGTTCCAGGACAAGCGGGAGGTCGACAAGGCGTACGTACGCTGCCTGAAGATCCTCATGGCGGGCAACGGCTACCCGATGATCGGGTCGCACGACCCGCGGATGGTGGCCATAGGCCAGGAGCTGGCCCGCCGCTTCGGCCGCAAGCCCGCCGAGTTCGAATTCCAGATGCTCTACGGCATCCGCGAGAGCGAGCAGCAGCGGCTGGTCGCGGAGGGCCACCGGATGCGCGTCTACATCCCGTACGGCACGGACTGGTACGGCTACTTCATGCGCCGCCTCGCCGAGCGCCCCGCCAACCTCGCGTTCTTCCTGCGCTCGCTCGTCACCAAGGGCTGAGCCAGGCGTCCGGCCCGCCGCCGGACCGCACGCGCCGGGCCGCCGTCCGCGGCCGGGCGCCCCACAACTTGACGTATCCGCACACCCCCGATCGAAGGAGACGGCCGACATGGACGCCGTGACCCACGTCCCCGCCCCGTACAACGAGCCGGTGCACGGCTACGCCCCCGGCTCCCCGGAGCGCGCGCGCCTGGAGGCCAAGCTCAAGGAGCTGGCCGGCAACCCGATCGACCTGCCGATGACCATCAACGGCGAGAAGCGGATGGGCGGCGGCGAGCGCTTCGACGTCGTACAGCCGCACAACCACAAGGCGGTCATCGGTACGTACGCCAACGCCACCCGCCAGGACGCCCAGGACGCCATCGACGCCGCCCTGGCCGCCGCCCCGGCCTGGCGCGCCATGTCCTTCGACGACCGCGCCGCGATCCTGCTCAAGGCCGCCGACCTGCTGTCCGGCCCGTGGCGCGAGACCATCGCCGCCTCCACCATGCTCGGCCAGTCCAAGACCGCCCAGCAGGCCGAGATCGACGCGCCCTGCGAGCTGGTGGACTTCTGGCGCTTCAACGTCCACTTCGCGCGCGAGCTGCTCCAGGAGCAGCCGCCGGTCCAGCCGAACGGCGTCTGGAACCGCCTGGACCACCGCCCGCTGGAGGGCTTCGTCTACGCGATCACGCCCTTCAACTTCACCGCCATCGCCGGCAACCTGCCGACCGCACCCGCCCTCATGGGCAACGTCGTCGTCTGGAAGCCGTCCCCCACGCAGACCCACTCCGCGATCCTGCTCATGCAGCTCCTGGAAGAGGCCGGCCTGCCCAAGGGCGTCATCAACCTGGTGACCGGCGACGGCAAGGAGGTCTCCGAGGTCGCGCTGCCGCACCCGGAGCTGGCCGGCGTCCACTTCACCGGCTCCACCGCCACCTTCCAGTACCTGTGGAAGGCGGTCGGCGAGAACATCACGAACTACCGCTCCTACCCGCGCCTGGTCGGCGAGACCGGCGGCAAGGACTTCATCGTCGCCCACCCGACCGCCGACCCGGCGATCCTGAAGACCGCCATCACCCGGGGCGCCTTCGAGTACCAGGGCCAGAAGTGCTCCGCCGCCTCCCGCGCCTACATCGCCCGCTCCACCTGGGACAACGGCTTCAAGGACGACCTGGTCGCCGAGGTCGAGGGCCTGACCATGGGCGACGTCACCGACCTGTCGAACTTCATCGGCGCCGTCATCGACGACCGCTCCTTCGCCAAGAACAAGGCCGCGATCGACCGCGCCAAGGAGGACCCGACCTGCGAGATCGTCGCGGGCGGCACGTACGACGACTCGGTGGGCTACTTCGTGCGCCCGACCGTGATCGTCTGCTCCGACCCGGAGAACGAGGTCTTCAAGACCGAGTACTTCGGTCCGATCATCGCCGTCCACGTCTACGAGGACGCCGACTTCGACGCGATGCTGGAGCAGATGGAGTCCGCCTCGGCGTACGCCCTGACCGGCGCCGTGCTGGCCCAGGACCGCCAGGTCCTGGTCGCCGCCTCGGAGAAGCTGCGCTTCGCCGCCGGCAACTTCTACCTCAACGACCGGCCCACCGGCTCCATCGTCGGCCAGCAGCCCTTCGGCGGCAGCCGCGCCTCGGGCACCAACGACAAGGCGGGCTCCAAGTTCAACCTGCTCCGCTGGATGTCCCCGCGCGCCATCAAGGAAACGATGGTCGCCCCCACGGACTACCGCTACCCGCACATGGGCTGACGCGGTAGCCGCACGACGCCGACGGCCCGGCGCCCCCTTCGGTGGGGCGCCGGGCCGTCGGCGTGGAATCAGCCGCTGCGTGGCGGCCCGGTGATCGCCTCCCCGATGACGAAGCCCTTGGCGGGGCCTTCGGGGACGGCGATGTCGGTGCCGTAGGGGACGCGGTGCTCGGCGGCGTAGCTTGCTTCGCCGGGACGGGGGCCGCTGAGGACGGTCACGGTACCGAGCTCGTCGTAGTCATCGATGATGACGTAGACAGCAATACCGGCGCGTGCGTAGTCACGGCGCTTACGCACGCGGTCGCGCGTCCTGTCCCGGTGCCCGGGGGACACCATTTCGACGACGAGAAGAACAGCCGATGCCTCGACGCAGAGGCCGTCGGAAGTGAAGTGCGGTTGGATGTCTCTGGGGGCGATGAAGATGTCCGGGATCCACACTGAGGGGCCGTTCATCACGTTCAGGTCTTGAAACGAAGCGTGGTCACTACCACGCAGGTACAGCACGAGCTCTTCGCGTAGGCGATTGATGATCATGCCGTGGCTGCAGCGGCCAGTAGGCGACACCTCGATGAACCCCTCGACGATCTCAGCGTGAAAGCCCTCGGGGAGTTCCATGGCCTTCCATGCCTCCCACAGGACTTCGTCCAGATCAGGCGGGGGCATCGGGGCCTCCGATGTGGTCTTGGACGCCTCATGGGCGAGAGCGGTCATGGCGTAGCACCTCCTCCTCAAGTGTGGGCGCGCCCGGCCCCGTGGCACAAGCGACGCCATCACGCTACGGAGTCGTGTCCCGCACCGTGGCAGATCGTCCGACCATCACTCGAACGAGCACAGCGGGCCCCTGCTCCCCGCCCAGCGAACTCCGGCACCTGCCCAAAAACGATAGCGCCCCGGAATGGCCAGTCAGGGAAATGGCCATTCCGAGGCGCCGACCGTCAATACGTCACAGAATCTCGATGGAATTCACCTTCGGCGGACGGTTCGGGAAGGTGATCTCGGTCCAGCGGTTGATCCGCACCGAGTCGCCGTTGGCGTCGTAGTAGATCAGGTCGTTGTTGCCCGTGGAGATCTTGTCGACCCACCAGCCGCCGAAGTTGGTCCGGCCGCGGTTGGCGTAGCAGTCCACGCTCTGGCGGCCGCCGCTGTGCGACCAGATCTTGAGGAAGTTCTCGCCGCCGCGGCACTCGACCTTGTCGATCGCGTAGGCGCTACCGGTGGGCATGGTCATGGTGAACGCGGCGGCCGCGGCGAATGCCACGGCGACGGAACGTCCGACCCTCTTCTTCTTGGAAAGCACGGGGGTTCTCCTTAATTCGAATGTCGAACCGGGAGGGGGCGCGCCGCGACCGGTGAAGGCTGCCGCGCGCCGACAAAAAAGACGATCCTGTAAAGCCGCTGTAGGTGGCAATCTTCTCCGGGGCGGCGGGCTGGAACTCGACCCCGAATGTCCGGATCAGGGCTATGTTGACAAAATGTTGCGGTTAGGCCCCGCGTTCGACGATCGCGGCCTTCGGGGTCCGGCGCCCCCTTCGCGCCGGACGTGCCCCGGCCCGCCGGCCTCGGCCGATCACTCGAACGTGCACCTCAGGCCAGTGCCCGTCTCAGATAGTAGGAAGCCCAAGTAATGGGGCAGACAGCGCGGCGCCGCTGGCTTAGCTTGGTAGGAGCCGAACGTTCCGCTCGATCGAGCGGTGGCGGGTGCGGCCCGGTGTGTGCGTGCAGGTGATCCCTGCTGATGCCGTGGCCCCCGCGTCTGTCGGCGTTTCCGGAAGGACGCTTCCGTTCATCTCTCGGGGCTTTGGCATTGGAGGCGCATCATGACCAAGACCGCTGTCCGCAGGATCCGTCACTCCGCCCGCGCGACCGGCGAGGCCGACCGCAAGAACGCCGCGGCGGCGCTCCAGCGGGCGCTCGACCGCCGGGACAACGGCGGCTCGACCGGGCACTGAGCCCGGGAGCCGTCCGGTGTGCGGCGAGCGGCGGGCGCGGGCGCGCCCGCCCCGTCCGCCCCGCCCACGGCGCCCGCGTCAGCGGCGCCGTGTGACCTCGAAGCGGTCGATGCTCTCGCCGGACTCGGCGAGGGCCGTCACCTTCATCCGGGGCCGGTGCCCCGGCAGGACCTCGACCGCGATGAAGGAGTAACCGGTGTAGCGCACCCGCGACCACTGCACGGCTTCCTTCACCTTCACCTTGCCCTCGGCCCAGTGGTACGTGTCCACGTGGTCGAGGTCGCGTACGTGTCCCTCGTAGCTGTCCGGCACCGGGAAGTCGTACAGCGACTTGCCCGCGCCGCCGGCCGTCACGTACACGATGCCCTCGCGCGAGGAGTCCACCGTCTCGCCGACCGGCACCTTCTTGGTGACCCGGCCGCCCTTGAGGGCGTCGGTCCGTTCGTAGACGTGGTTGTGGCCGTTGACCACCAGGTCCACCTGGTGCTTCTCGAAGAGCGGCAGCCAGGCGTCGCGCACCCCGCCCTCGGAGGCGTGCGAGTTGGTGGTGGAGAAGGCGCAGTGGTGGAAGAAGACGACGATGAAGTCGATGCCCCGGGCGGCGCGCAGCTCGCCCAGCTTCCGGTCCAGCCACGTGGTCTGCTTGCCGCCGGTCACGCCGAGGTTGGCGGGGATCTCGTACGAGACGTCGTTGGCGTCCAGCGCGACGACGGCCACGTTCCCGTACGTGAAGGAGTAGACGCCCGGCGTGTTCTCGGCGTCCGGCCCGTTGTCCGGCAGGCTCCAGCGCGCGTTCTGGCCGCCGTACCCGTTGGGGGAGTACCAGGCTTCCATGTCGTGGTTGCCGGTGGTCACCATCCACGGCACGGTCTTGGCCACCGTCTCGGTCTGCGCCAGGAACTGGTCCCACTGGCGCGCGTCGTAGGTGTCCTGGTCGGTACCGGTGCCGTTCGGGTCGGCGTAGCAGATGTCGCCGGCGTGCAGGTGGAAGGACGGGTCCTGGCCCAGGATGAGCTGGTCGTTGGCGAGTGCGTGGTAGCTGACGCCCTGGTCGCCGAAGGCGGTGAAGACGAACCGCTCGGCGCGGGCCGGCGCGGTGCGGAAGGTGCCGAGGGTGCCGAAGTGCCGGGAGTCGGCGGGGTCGAAGCCGTCGTGGCCGACGCCGTAGTAGTACGTGGTGCCCGGCCGCAGCCCGTCGAGCGCCGCGTGCAGGTAGTACTGGTCCACCGCGGGCAGCTTCTTGCCCAGCGACGGCGTGTGCAGCTCCCGCACCTCGGCCTGGATCTTCCGGCTCAGGTCCCAGGGCCGCAGCCCCACCCGCAGGAACGGCCGCCTGACCGCGAACGGCACCTGCCACGAGACGCGCATCTGGTGCTTCGGGTCCGCGCCGAAGGCCAGGTGCCGGCCGAACGGCGCCACCAGCGAGCCGTGCACGGCGCCGGTGGCGGGGGAGGCGAGCAGGGTGGGGGAGGCGGCCTGGGCCGGGCCCGCCAGCAGGCCGCCGCCCGCGACGGCGCCGGCGGTCACGGCGGAGGTGCGCAGCAGCCCGCGGCGGGTCAGCTTCGTCCGGAGGTACTCGTGCTGCTCGGGCATGCTCATACGGCTCGCGAGCGGTTCGGGAATGCCCACGCGTGGTGTGTCCATGGAGCGCAACGTCGCATCACCGTTCGACAGTTCGGGGCCCTGCGGGTGAACGGCAGGTGTCCGGCTGCTCATCTGTCCGTATCCCGGACACCACGTGTCAAGCAATGGGACGGAGAGTAGGGTCCAGACATGTCTCGCAGCATTCGCCTCGCAGTGATCCCCGGTGACGGTATCGGCCAGGAGGTCGTCTCCCAAGGACTGAAGGTCCTCGGCGCGGCCCTCCCGCAGGACGTCAAGCTGGAAACCAAGGAGTACGACCTTGGCGCCAGGCGATGGCACGCCACCGGCGAGACCCTGCCGGACGCGGACCTGGAAGCGCTCAAGGAGCACGACGCGATCCTGCTCGGCGCGATCGGCGACCCGTCCGTACCCTCCGGCGTCCTGGAGCGCGGCCTGCTGCTGAAGCTGCGCTTCGCCTTCGACCACTACGTCAACCTGCGCCCCTCCAAGCTCTTCCCGAACACCGCCACGCCGCTCGCCGGCCGCCCCGACATCGACTTCGTCGTCGTCCGCGAGGGCACCGAGGGCCCGTACACGGGCAACGGCGGCAGCCTGCGCACCGGCACCCCGCACGAGGTCGCCACCGAGGTCAGCCTGAACACCGCGTACGGCGTGGAGCGGGTGGTCCGGGACGCGTACGAGCGGGCCGCCGCGCGCCCCCGCAAGAAGCTGACGCTGGTGCACAAGAACAACGTCCTGGTGCACGCCGGCCACATGTGGAAGAAGATCTTCGACACGGTGGGCGAGGAGTACCCCCAGGTCACCACGGACTACCTGCACGTCGACGCGGCGACCATCTTCTTCGTCACCCAGCCCGAGCGGTTCGACGTGATCGTCACCGACAACCTCTTCGGCGACATCCTCACCGACCTCGCCGCGGCCGTCACCGGCGGCATCGGCCTGGCCGCCTCCGGGAACATCAACCCCACGGGCGCCTTCCCGTCCATGTTCGAGCCGGTGCACGGCTCGGCGCCGGACATCGCGGGCACCGGCAAGGCCGACCCCACGGCCACCGTCCTGTCCGTCGCCCTGCTCCTGCGGCACCTCGGGTACGAGGCCGAGGCGGCCCGTATCGAGGAGGCCGTCGCCGCCGACCTCGCGGCACGGGGCGACACCCCCCGCACCACGGGCGAGATCGGCGACGCGCTCGCCGCCCGAGTAGCGGGCTGACGCCCGCCGCTCACCGTACGCATCTCAGCTGACGACAGCGCCGGGCCGCACCGACCCGGCGCTGTCCCGCATGTGCGCGACTGGGCTACCGCCGGGTTGGGTGCGACCATCGACCCCTGGCAGGCGCACACGGATCCGCCTCGGAACCCAGGCGTCCCACCCTCCCCGCACCACGGCATTTCCGTCCCCGGCACCTCGGGAGCGATAATCGAACGCGGAGCCGCTGTACGAGGGGAATACCGGACGTCCTGTACCGACAAGGACTTCGTGAGCGCGGCCCCACAACCTCACCGGTGAAGGACACGCACTCATGACGACGCCCACGATCGAGCTCAAGCCCTCCTCCCACCCGCTGTCCGACGCGGAGCGGGAGAAGATCCTGGCCAGCCCCGGCTTCGGCCGGTACTTCACCGACCACATGGTGACGATCAAGTGGACGGAAGGCCGCGGCTGGCACGACGCCCAGCTGGTCCCGTACGCGCCGCTGTCCATGGACCCGGCCAACATGACGCTGCACTACGCGCAGACGATCTTCGAGGGGCTCAAGGCCTACCGCCAGCCCGACGGCACCGTCGCCACCTTCCGCCCGGACGCCAACGCCCGCCGCTTCCAGGCGTCCGCACGCCGCCTCGGCATGCCCGAGCTGCCGGTCGAGACGTTCATCGAGGCCTGCGACGCGCTGGTCAAGCAGGACAAGAACTGGGTGCCGGCCAGCGGCGAGGAATCGCTCTACCTGCGCCCCTTCATGATCGCGAGCGAGGTCGGCCTGGGCGTCCGGCCCGCCAACGAGTACCTGTTCATCATCATCGCCTCGCCCGCGGGCGCCTACTTCACCGGCGGCGTCAAGCCGGTCTCGGTCTGGCTCTCCCAGGAGTACGTGCGCGCCGTGCGCGGGGGCACCGGCGCCGCCAAGACCGGCGGCAACTACGCCGCCTCCCTCGTCGCCCAGGCCCAGGCCGCCCAGCACGGCTGCGACCAGGTCGTCTGGCTGGACGCCATCGAGCGCCGCTGGATCGAGGAGATGGGCGGCATGAACCTGTACTTCGTGTACGGGAACAAGATCGTCACCCCGGAGCTGTCCGGCTCCCTCCTCCCCGGCATCACCCGCGACTCCCTCCTGAAGATCGCCACCGACCTGGGCTACGAGGCCACCGAGGGCCGTATCTCCGTCGAGGACTGGAAGGCCGCCACCGAGGACGGCTCGCTGACCGAGGTCTTCGCCTGCGGCACCGCCGCCGTCATCACCCCCGTCGGCTCCGTGAAGTCCGAGGCCGCCTCCTGGACCGTCGGCGACGGCAAGCCCGGCGAGGTCACGATGAAGCTCCGCAAGGCCCTCCTGGACCTCCAGACCGGCGCGACGGCGGACACCCACGGCTGGATGCACCCCCTGGGCTGACCCGCGTCCCCGCTTCGCCACGGCCGTCCGGCAGCTTGCCGGGCGGCCGTTCGCGTGCGGTCAGGGCCGTGTACGCCGGGCCCGCCGCTGCCGCCGACAGCAGGAAGCTGATGTCGACGCCGTCGGCCCAGGACAGCAGCGGCCCCCGGTAGAAGGGGGTGTCCACGGCGGCGAGACCGAGCGCGGAGCCGACGGCCCAGGCGAGGGCGGCCCGCGGGTGCCAGCCGGACCGGTACCAGTAACGGCCGCCCCGGGCGCGGCGGTTGCAGACCTGGAGGGCCTCGGAGTCGTACGTACCGCCGTGCCGGACGTGGCCGAGGAGGGTGATGACGGCCCACGGGGCGCCGACGGCGGTGAGCAGCAGCACGAACGAGGTCATCGTGGACTGCGCGGACCACAGGAAGTGGCCCAGGAAGACGAGCGCGGTGGCGAGCGCCGCGACCGCGTGGGTGGCCTGCCGGCGGGGGAGGCGCGCAGGCCCGCGACGAGACCGAGCCAGGTGGTGCGCAGGACGGCGCGCGAGGAGTGGCGGCGCGGCGAGAGGTGGCGGGTGCAGTCGCCGAGCAGGGTGATGAAGGCGATCGGGCCGCTGAGACCCGCGGAGACCGTGGCGAGCAGCCAGGTGGGCCAGAAGGAGTGCAGGAGCAGCGGGGTGCCGGGCGGGGGAGCGGTGGTGGAGGCGGCGCGTACGCGAGGAGGCCGAGGGCCAGGACGGCGGTCATCGTGACGACGAGGGCGCGGCTCAGGCGCAGCAGCAGCCGGTGGCCGTGCACCGCGCCGAGCATGGTGCAGGCGACGAGCAGCGCGTACACGGCGGCGTACGTCCAGCCGGAGGGGGACTCGCGTGCGGACGAACGCGAGCACGGGGAAGGTGACCGGGGGCAGTTGTTCGAACGGCGCTCAATCTGAACTATGGCCTGGTAGCGCGTCAAGGGGGGCGCTTGCTTGGCGACTCGTCGGAACCTGGTTAGAGTGCCGCACTAAAGCGGCGGAGTGCGGCGCCGCGCACCAGTCGCGGGGCGGTCCGGACGGGGGCCGTCCCGCTCCGTGCGGCCCGCCCCGTCCGGCCCCAGTCCCGCCCCGAGTCCGGAGGACCCCATGAGCACCCCCGTCGCCGACGGCTTCCGTATGCCTGCCGAGTGGGCTCCGCATGACCGGACCTGGATGGCATGGCCCGGGCCCAATGCCACCTTCGGTGAGGAGGGTGGTGCGGGCCTGGAGCGGGCGCGGGAGGCGTGGGCCGCGGTGGCGCGGGCCGTGCGGCGGTTCGAGCCGGTGACGGTCGTGGCGGGTACCGGGCAGGGCGACGGGGCGCGGCGGCTGCTCGGGCCGGGGATCGAGGTGGTCGAGCGGGCCCTGGACGACGCGTGGATGCGGGACATCGGACCGACGTTCCTGACGGACGGGAACGGGCGGCTCGCCGCCGTCGACTGGGTGTTCAACGGGTGGGGCGGGCAGGACTGGGCCCGCTGGGAGCGGGACGCGGAGATCGGCGGGTACGTGGCCGGGCTGACCGGGGCCCGTACGTATCGGTCGTCGCTGGTCAACGAGGGCGGCGGCCTGCACGTGGACGGTGCGGGGACGGTGCTGCTGACGGAGACCGTGCAGCTCGACCCCGGACGCAATCCGGGGCGGACGAAGGAGGAGGCCGAGGCGGAGGTCCACGCCTGCCTCGGCACCACGAAGGCGGTCTGGCTGCCGCGCGGACTGACCGCCGATTACGGGCAGTTCGGCACCCGCGGCCACGTGGACATCGTCGCCGCGTTCGCCCGTCCCGGCGTCGTCGTCGCGCACACCCAGCCCGATCCGGCCCACCCCGACCACGAGGTGTGCGAGGAGATCATCGGCCTGCTGCGCGCCGCGACGGACGCGCGCGGCCGGCGGCTGGAAGTGGTCGAGGTGCCCGCGCCGACCGTCGTGGAGGCGGACGGCGAGCCGGTGGACTACTCGTACATCAACCACTACCTGTGCAACGGCGGCGTGGTGCTGTGCGCGTTCGGCGACCCGCGCGACGAGGACGCCGCCGGGATCTTCCGGCGGCTGTTCCCGGAGCGGACGGTGACCCCGGTCGACGCCCGTACGATCTTCGCAGCGGGCGGTGGCATCCACTGCATCACCCAGCAGCAGCCCAAGGTGGGCACCGTCTGACGTTCCCGGAGGTTCCCGTGCCCGGACCGGTCCGCCGACCACGGCGGCGGCTCACCCAGCCGCGCGAGCAGGTCCTCGCCGCGGCCATGGCCACCATCGCCGAGGCGGGCCTGGACCGGCTGACCATGGCCGGGCTGGGCCGCGAGGTCGGGATGAGCAGCGGACACATCCTCTATTACTTCGGTACCAAGGACGAGCTGCTGCTCCAGACCCTCCAGTGGAGCGAGGAACAGCTCGGCGCCCGGCGCCGGGCCACCCTCGCCCGCCGCGTCCCGGCCCGCGAACGCCTCGACGCGCTGGTGGACCTGTACCTCCCCCAGGGGCGCCGCGACCCGCGCTGGACCCTGTGGCTGGAGGTGTGGAACCGCTCGCAGAACGTGGACGACGAGGCCCGCGAGCGCCAGCTCGACCTGGAACTGGCCTGGCACCGCGACCTGGTGGCGCTGCTGGCCGAAGGCGCCTCGAAGGGGGAGCTGCGGGCCGTGGACGCGGAGCGCTTCGCCACCCGTACGCGCGCGCTGCTGGACGGTTTCGGCACCCACCTCGTCGTCGGCCTGCCGGGCCTGGACCGGGAGCAGGTGCTGCGGCACGTGGGGGAGTTCCTGGACGAGGCGCTGCGGCCCGCGGAAGGGCTGTGACCGCGGACGCCTGACACCCGGACCAGGTTGTACGGAAAAGAGCGCATTGACCCTGTCGCCCGTGGTGCGGTTGGATCCCCTGGCGCTCCGGCGCAGGGCCGGACGCGGGTGTTTCCGGGGGGAAGCATGGCCGTGCGCAGGGGCAGAAGCAGGAGCAGGGGCAGGAGCAGACGCACGGTGCCGGGTGCGGTGGCGATCGCCGCCCTGGCCGGGGCACTGGCGGCAGGCGGTACCGGTACGTCCGCGACGGCCGCCGGCGGCCACGGGCCGCGTACCGAGCGGGTCAACACCGCGCCGGACGGGGCGCAGGCGGTCGGCGGCGGCTCGTACAACGCCGCGATCAGCCCGGACGGCCGGTACATCGCCTACGACTCCGCGGCCGACAACCTCGTGCCGGGCGACGACAACGACGGCGCCCTGGTCCACGACGTCTTCCTCCACGACCGCCGCACCGGCACCACCCGCCGCCTCAACGCCCCGCTCGGCCCGGGCAACGCCGACTTCGCCACGATCAGCGCGGACGGCCGTTATGTGGCCTTCGACGCGGAGACCGACGGCACGTACCACGTCTACGTCCACGAGATCCGCACCGGCCGCCTGGAGCGCGTGGACCTGGACCTGGACGCGGGCTTCACCGGCGGCGAGACACCCGCCCTCAGCGCCGACGGCCGCTACGTCGCCTTCCTGGGCCGGCAGGCCACCGCCCCGCCGCCGGAGGAGGAACTGGGCCGGATCTACGTACGCGACCGCCGGACCGGCACGACGCGCCGCGCCAACAGGATCCCCGCCAAGGAGGGGCGCGGCTACGACGCGCCGCGCATCAGCGCCGACGGCACCAAGGTGGCCTACCGGGAGCGCAGCCGGCGCGGCGGCGGCCCCGGCGGCGAACGCGACTGGGCCGACATCCACCTCGCGGACCTGCGCACCGGCGAGCAGCGGCAGATCGACACCACCGCCGACGGCCGGCCCGCCACCTCCGGCTCCACCGACCCGCTGCTCAGCGCCGACGGCCGCACCGTCGCCTTCAACTCCTCGGCGAAGAACATCGTGCCGGTGCCCGACGAGGCGCGCTCCTACGCCTTCGTGCGGGACGTCCGCAGCGGTGCGATCCGGCGGGTGGACGGCATCGACGGCAACCCGTACGCCGAAGCGGACGCGATCAGCCCGGACGGCCGGCGCCTGCTGCTGCACTCCTACGGCGCCGCGTACGGGCTGTACGTCAAGGACCTGAAGACCGGCAAGGACACCCTGGTCAGCCCCGGCACCGACGGCAGGCCCAGGGCGGCCACCGCCGGGCCCGACGGGATGACGCCGGACGGCCGCAAGGCCGTCTTCGAGTCGCACCTCGACGACCTGGTCGCCGACGACACCAACGACGAGACCGACGTGTTCCTGCGGCACGTCCGCTGAGGGGGCACCATGCCGTACGCAATCGCGGGCCGCGCCGCCGCCGCGCTGGTCACCGCTCTCGCCACCGCCCTTGCCGCGCCCACCGCCCCGGCGGCCCACGGCCCGGCACCGGACACCGGCACCTACCGCATCGCACGCGTCAGCGTCGCCCCCGACGGCACCCAGGGCGACGGCGACAGCCAGACCCCCGCCGTCTCCGCCGACGGCCGGTACATCGCCTTCGCCTCCGACGCGGCGAACCTCGTCCCGGGAGACACCGACCGGCTCCAGGACGTGTACGTCCGCGACTCCCGCACGGGGGAACTGACCCGGGTGGACGCGGCGTCCGCCGGAGCGCCGCCCGGCTCCTGGGCCCACGAGCCCGCACTGAGCGCCGACGGCCGCACCGTCGCCTTCACCGCCTCCCACCGCGTCTGCGACGGTCACGGCCCGTGCGGCGAAGCGTCGTACGTCTACGCCCGCGACCTGCGCACCGGCCGCACCGAGCGGGTCGACACCGGCCTCGAACCAGGCTTCGGCACCGCCTCGTACCACCCGGCCGTCAGCGCCGACGGCCGGTACGTCGCCTTCGCCGCCTCCCGTGCCGCCCGGTACCCCGGCTCGCCCAACCGCGACGTACGGGTGTACGTCCGCGACCGGGTGGCGGGCACCACCGAGCGGGTCAGCGGCCCGCCGCCGCAGGGCGCGACCGAGGCCGACTCGCCACGGATCAGCGCCGACGGCCGCCATGTCGCGTACCGGACCAACGTCCCCAAGGTGTCCGGCCGGCCGCAGACGGACGTCTACGTCACGGACCGCTCGACCGGCCGGGTGCGGCAGGCCGACGTGCCCTACGACGGCACCCCCTCGGACCGCTACTCGGTTCTCGACGACATCGGTGCCGACGGCCGGTACGTCCTGTTCACCGCCGTCGCTGCCAACCTCACCCCCGGCGACACCAACGGCGGCCGCAACGTCTTCCGCCGCGACCTGCGCACCGGGACGACCCAGCGGGTGGACGCGGCGGACCCGGCCGGCACCACCGCCGCGGGACGGCTCAGCGCCGACGGCCGGTACCTGGCGTTCCGGTCCGCCGACGGGCTGTCCTTACGCGATCTGCGTGACGGCCGGACGCGGCTCGTGCAGCCCGCCACCGACCTCCGCGACGCCGCCCTGGATGCGCACGCCCGCACCGTCGTCTTCGCCTCGTGGGCGGAGGACCTGGTTCCGGATGACACCAACGGGCGCGGTGACGTGTTCGTACGCCGTTCCTCCGCATACCCCGCAGGTAACGAAGCGTGATCGTTGCCCGCTGAACCCTTGCCGCGGCGGGCGGCGTCGGCGAGCGTGATCCGTCATGGGACGAGAGCAGTGGAAGAAGATCTGGGTCGGCTCGGCCGGCAACATGGTCGAGTGGTTCGACTGGTTCGTGTACGCCAGCTTCGCGGTGTACTTCGCCGACTCCTTCTTCCCGAAGGGGAACGACACCGCCAACCTCATGAACACCATGGGGATCTTCGCGGTCGGCTTCTTCATGCGGCCGGTGGGCGGCTGGGTGCTCGGCCGGGTCGGTGACCGCAAGGGCCGCAAGGCCGCGCTGACCCTCACCGTCACCCTGATGTCCGCCTCGGCCATCCTCATCGCCGTCGCGCCGACCTACGCGGTGGCCGGGTACGGTGGCGTCGCGGTGCTGCTCATCGCCCGCATGCTGCAAGGACTCTCGGTGGGCGGCGAGTACGCGGCCAGCGCCACCTACCTCACCGAGGCGTCCGCCCCCGGCCGGCGCGGCTTCGCCTCCAGCTTCCAGTACGTGTCCATGACCGCGGGCCAGCTCCTCGGACTCGGCCTGCAGATCGTCCTCCAGCGCACCCTGTCCGAGGACGCCCTGCACAGCTGGGCCTGGCGCATCCCCTTCATCATCGGCGCGCTCGGCGCGGCCATCGTCTTCTACCTGCGGCGCAACATGCTGGAGACGGAGGTGTACGCGCAGGACGACAGCGCGCACAGCGACCCGGCGCGCGGCACGATCAAGGCGTTGTGGGCGCACCGGCGCGAGGCGTTCCTCGTCATCGCCCTCACCATGGGCGGCACCGTCGCGTACTACACGTACACGACCTACCTCACCAAGTACCTCTCGGGCAGCGCCGGGATGGACAAACCGACCGCCTCGCTGGTCAGCTTCTGCGCGCTGTTCGTCTTCATGTGCATCCAGCCGCTGGCGGGCAAGCTCTCGGACCGGATCGGCCGCCGCCCGCTGCTGATCACCTTCGCGGTCGGCTCCACCTTCCTGACCGTGCCGATCATGACGCTGCTCCGGCACGCCGGCAGCTTCTGGCCCGCCCTCGGCCTCTCGCTGCTGGCCCTGCTCGTCGTCACCGGCTACACCTCCATCAACGCCTGCGTGAAGGCCGAACTCTTCCCCACCGGCATCCGCGCCCTCGGCGTGGCCCTCCCGTACGCCATCGCCAACGCCCTCTTCGGCGGCACGGCGGAGTACGTCGCACTGTGGTTCAAGAAGGGCGGCATCGAGTCGGGCTACTACTGGTACGTGGCCGGCTGCGCGGCGGTCTCCCTGGTCGTCTACATCACGATGCGGGAGACGCGGACGATCGACCTGAACCGGGTGAAGCAGGCGGAAGGAGAGAGCACGCCTGAACCTGCCCAGCCGAGCTCACAGCCCGCCAAATCCAGCCCGTCCGGCGCTTGAGGACACAGGATCCGTCACTCCTGGCGGCCGGCAGTCAGGCGAAATCAGCCTGTCCGGCGTTTGAGGGCACAGGAACCGTCACCCCTGACGGCCCGCAGCCAGGCGAAATCAGCCTGTCCGGCGTTTGAGGGCACAGGATCCGTCACTCCTGGCGGCCGGCAGCCAGGCCAAATCCAGCCCGTCCGGCGCTTGAGGACACAGGAACCGTCACCCCTGACGGCCCGCAGCCAGGCGAAATCAGCCTGTCCGGCGTTTGAGGGCACAGGATCCGTCACCCTTGGCGGCCGGCAGCCAGGCCAAATCCAGCCCGTCCGGCGCTTGAGGACACAGGAACCGTCACCCCTGACGGCCCGCAGCCAGGCGAAATCAGCCCGTCCGGCGTTTGAGGACACAGGACCGGCCACCCCTATGGCCCGCACTGTGAGACACCCGCCCCCCCTCCGGGAACGTATGGCACACTGACGCCGTGCCCTCCCTCGCCATCATTATTGGCAGCAGGCGCGCCGGTCCGCAGTGACCGCCCCGTACGAACCGAGTACGGCGCGGTCACCGTCGCCCCAGACCCGCGCGCAGACCTCTCGCATCCGCGAGGGGTCTTTTCGTTTCCGGCACCACCTTCGCCGGAGGCGGAGCGCGAGGGACCATGAGGGGGCGGTGGAACCGGGTATTCCGGTAACCCGAGACCTCGACAGGAGCCAGACCAGCATGACGGACGCACCCGAACCCGGACCCGCGTTGTCCGACGCCTTCCACGTCTTCGACACGACGCTGCGCGACGGGGCCCAGCGCGAAGGCATCAACCTGACGGTGGCGGACAAGCTGACCATCGCCCGGCACCTGGACGACTTCGGTGTGGGCTTCATCGAGGGCGGCTGGCCCGGCGCCAACCCCCGGGACACCGAGTTCTTCCAGCGGGCCCGTACGGAGATCGCTTTCCGGCACGCGCAGCTGGTCGCCTTCGGCGCCACCCGTAAGGCGGGCGTGCGGGTCGAGGACGACCCGCAGGTCGCCGCGCTGCTGGAGTCGCAGGCGCCGGTCGTGACGCTGGTCGCCAAGTCGCACGTGCGCCATGTGGAGCTGGCGCTGCGCACCACGCCGGAGGAGAACCTGGCGATGGTGCGGGACACCGTCGCGTACCTGCGGGCACAGGGCCGCCGGGTCTTCCTGGACTGTGAGCACTTCTTCGACGGGTACGCCCTCGACCCGGCGTACGCCAAGGAGGTCGTCCGCACCGCGCGCGAGGCCGGCGCCGACGTGGTGGTGCTCTGCGACACCAACGGCGGCATGCTCCCCGCGCAGGTCGCGGCCGTCGTACGGACGGTGCTGGCGGACACCGGGGCGCGGCTGGGCATCCATGCCCAGGACGACACCGGCTGCGCGGTGGCCAACACCCTCGCCGCCGTGGACGCGGGCGCGACCCACGTGCAGTGCACCGCGAACGGTTACGGCGAGCGGGTCGGCAACTCCAACCTCTTCCCGGTCGTGGCGGCCCTGGAGCTGAAGTACGGGCGCCGGGTGCTGCCCGAGGGCAAGCTGGCCGAGACCACCCGGATCTCGCACGCCATCGCCGAGGTCGTCAACCTCACGCCGTCCACGCACCAGCCGTACGTCGGGGTCTCCGCCTTCGCGCACAAGGCCGGGCTGCACGCCTCCGCGATCAAGGTCGATCCGGACCTGTACCAGCACATCGACCCGGCGCTGGTCGGCAACAGCATGCGGATGCTGGTCTCCGACATGGCGGGGCGCGCCTCCATCGAGCTCAAGGGCAAGGAGCTGGGCTTCGACCTGAGCGGCGACCGGGAGCTGGTCGGCCGGGTGGTGGAGCGGGTCAAGGAGCGGGAGCTGGCGGGCTACACGTACGAGGCCGCCGACGCCTCCTTCGAGCTGCTGCTCCGCGAGGAGGCGGAGGGCCGGGCGCTGCGGTACTTCCGGGTGGAGTCGTGGCGGGCGATCGTCGAGGACCGGCCGGACGGTACGCACGCCAACGAGGCGACGGTGAAGCTGTGGGCCAAGGGCGAGCGGCTGGTGGCCACCGCCGAGGGCAACGGACCGGTGCACGCGCTGGACCGGGCGCTGCGGGTGGCCCTGGAACGGATCTACCCGGAGCTGGCCGGGCTGGAGCTGGTGGACTACAAGGTCCGCATCCTGGAGGGCCGGCTGGGCACCGGTTCGATCACCCGCGTCCTGGTGTCCACCAGTGACGGGCAGGGGGAGTGGTCGACGGTCGGCGTCGCCGAGAACGTCATTGCCGCGTCGTGGCAGGCGCTGGACGACGCGTACGCGTACGGACTGATGCGGGCCGGGGTCGAGCCGCAGGAGTGACCGCACGGCGCCGGGACGACCGCGGCCCCGTACCGGTCCTTGGGGGAGGAGCCGGGACGGGGCCGCGGGGTTCTCGGGGTTCCGGGTCAGGCGGTGGCCTTGACGGCGGAGATGTCGAAGGTCAGCTTGACCTTGTCGCTGACCATCACACCGCCGGTCTCCAGCGCCGCGTTCCAGGTCAGGCCCCAGTCGGAGCGCAGGATCTCGGCGCTGCCCTCGAAGCCGACGCGCTCGGCGCCGTACACGTCGGTGGCGGCGCCCTGGAACTCCAGGTCGATGGTGAGCGGCCGGGTGACGTCCTTGATCGTCAGGTCGCCGGTGACGCGGTACGTGTCGCCGCCCACCCGCTCGGCGGCGGTGGAGCGGAACGTCATCAGCGGGAAGGTGTCGGCGTCGAAGAAGTCGGTGCCGCGCAGATGGGCGTCGCGGTCGGCGATGCCGGTGTCGACGGAGGCGATGGTGACGTCGACGGTGGCGGTGGAGCGGGCCGGGTCGGCGTCGTCCAGGTGCAGGGTGCCCTCGTGGGTGCCGAAGGCGCCGCGGACGTTGGTGACCATGGCGTGCCGGACCGTGAAGCCGATCCGGCTGTGGGCCGGGTCGATGGTGTAGTCGCCGGTCAGCGCGGTGAGGTCGGGGCCGGCGTCGAGGACGGCGGTGGCCCGGTCGGTGGTGGCGTGGCCGGCGTCGGCGGCGCGCTTGCGGTGGAACAGAGCCATGGCTCCTCCTCGAAGACGGGATGCTCGAACAAGGTTGTTTAACCTTCAACGAGATCGAGCCTAGCGCTATCTAGTTCAAGTTTCAACATCTGTCCCGTGGGGGAGTGATGCGATGTCCCGCGGCGGACATGTCATGGGCATTGTCGAAGTGCGCGGCCCGTGGCAGGGTCTCAGCCGTCGGACACCGTTCAACCAGCCCCGATCCGTACGCAGTTGACGCTCACGGAGAGGACGGACCGTGCCGCCTTCCCCCGTCTGGTCCCGCCGCGGCTTCCTCGGCTTCTCCGGAGCGGGCGCCCTCGGCCTCGCGCTGACGCCCGCGCTCGCCGGACCGGCCCCCGCCGCGCACGCCGCCGACGGCGACCCGTACGAAGCCCTGCGCCGCCGCTGGCTCGGCATCCAGCTCGGCACCGGCTTCGACCCCGCCGCCGAGCCGTACGCCGCCCGCCTGAAGGAGACCGGCGAGCTGGCCCGCGGCTTCCGCGCGGCCATGCGCCCGGCCACCGGATCGCTCTGGCCCGACAGCCCCTTCGACCCGCCGGCCGGCATCACCCGCAGCTACAGCCGGCTGGCCACCATGGCCCGGGCGTACCTCCAGCCCGGCACCGGCCTGACCGGCGACGCGGGCCTCGCCGCCGACGCCGTCCGGGGCCTGGACCACGTGCACGACGCGGTCTACCACGCCGGCACCGCGCGGTACGGCAACTGGTGGGAGTGGCAGATCGGCAGCCCGCGGCTCCTCCTGGACACCGTCGCGATGCTCCACGACCAGCTCGGCGCGGACCGGCGGGAGCGGTACCTGGCCGCCGTCGACCACTTCGTACCGGACAGCATGCTCGGTGACTACACCGGCACCAGCACCGGCGCCAACCGCGTCGACCTGTGCCGCGTCGTCGCCCTGCGCGGCATCCTCGGCCGGGCCCCGGCGAAGACCGCGCTGGCCCGTGACGCGCTGTCCCCGGTCTTCCCGTACGTCACCAAGGGCGACGGCCTCTACGCCGACGGCTCCTTCGTCCAGCACACCTGGGTCGCCTACTCCGGAACCTACGGCTTCGTCCTCCTCGACGGCCTCGGCCGCCTCTTCACCCTGCTCGCCGGGACCGACTGGGCCGTCACCGACCCGAAGCGCCAGATCATCTTCGACAGCGTGGAGCACGCCTACGCGCCGCTGCTCTACAACGGCCTGATGATGGACAGCGTCAACGGACGCGCCATCAGCCGCGGCTTTCTGCGCGCGGACGAGCGCCGGGTGATGCGCAGTGACCACTTCCACGGCCACGCCCTGGTCGCCGCCGTCACCCTGCTGGCGGAGGCGGCCACGCCCCGGGAGCGGGAGCGCTGGCAGGCGATGGTCCGCGGCTGGATCCGGCGCGACGTGAGCTACCCCGTGCTCGCCGACCGGCAGTACGAGATCGCCGACCTCGCCCGCCTGAAGGCGCTCGCGGACGACGGCGGCCCGGTCGCGCCGGAGCCCGTCGCCCACCGGCTCTTCCCCGCCATGGACCGGGCCGTGCACCGCCGCCCCGGCTGGGCCGCCGGCCTGGCCATGGCCTCGGACCGCATCACGTACTACGAGAACGGCAACGGCGAGAACCCGCGCGGCTGGCACACCGGCGCCGGAATGCTCTACTGGTGGGGCCGCGACTTCGCGAACGCCCAGTACACGGACGCGTTCTGGCCCACCGTCGATCCGTACCGCCTGCCCGGCACGACCGTCTCCGCCAAACGGCTCGCCGACAACGAGGGCGGCGGCTGGGGCGCGCCCAAGCCGGCCGCGCGGTGGGTCGGCGGCACCACCGACGGGGAGTACGCCGTGGTGGGACAGGACGTACGCGGCCTGTCCGCCACCCTGCGCGCCAAGAAGTCGTGGTTCTTCGCCGCGGACTGCGTCGTCTGCCTGGGCGCCGGCATCACCTCCCGCGACGGGGTGCCCGCCGAGACGGTCGTGGACAACCGGAACCTGGGCGCGGCGGGGAAGCAGGCGCTGACCGTCGACGGCGTACGGCAGCCCGCGGCACCCGGCCGTCCGCTCGCCTTCCCGCGCGCCCGCTGGATCCACCTGGCCGGGCACGGCGGGTACGTCTTCCCCCGCGTCCCCGGCGCCGGGGAAACCGCCCTGCACGCGCTGCGCGACACCCGGACGGGCGCCTGGAGCGACATCAACACCGGCGGCTCGCCCGAACCGTTCACCCGGCGCTACCTGACCCTCTGGATCGACCACGGCACCGACCCGGCGGACGCCGCGTACGCGTACCTGCTGATGCCCGGCGCGGGCCCGCGCGCCCTCGCCGCCCGGGCCGCCGACCGCCACTGGCTGACCGTCCTCGCCAACACCGGCCGGTGCCAGGCCGTCGCCGTCCCGTCGCTCGGCCTGACCGCCGCGAACTTCTGGCAGGCCGGTGCGGCGGGCGGAGTGACCGTCTCGGCACCCGCGAGCGTCCTGCTGCGCGAGCGGCCGGCCCAGGCCGCGTACGGGCGGCACGGCGGCCGCACGGCGTCACTGTGCGTCGCCGAGCCGCCGCGTACCGGCACGCCCTTCGAGGTGGTCTGGCGCCGTCCGGTCCGCGCCGTGCTCACCGCCGGGCCCGCCGTCACGGTCCTGGCGACCACCCCGGCGCTGCGGCTGCGCGTCACTCCGGGCACCGCCTGCACCAGCCACACCTGCACCGTCGCCCTGCGCTGACCGGCCGTTCCGCCTGGCCACGGCGGCGCCGACGCGCCGGCCGGGGTTCCGCGGCGCCCGGTCAAGCAGTGGACTGCCACAACGCCACGCGGGCGCGTTTTGTCGGGCCCATACATACCGCTGAGGCAGTCCGGCGTGCCGACCAGGGGTGACGCAGGCCTCGTCCAGGACGCTTCTGTGCTGCCTGCCCACCAAATCGCTTCCGACGTTGTACGAAACCGACATCGGTTCCGGAGGGTCCGGCCACGTACCGTCGATACATGACCACTGTCGAAGATGTGCCCGCCGAGGCGAACGACGCCCGCGGGCGGGTCGCCGAGCTGCACGCCATCCGTGAGCAGGCCCGGCGCGGCCCCAGCGAGCGGGCGACCGAGGCGCAGCACGCCAAGGGCAAGCTCACCGCGCGTGAGCGGATCGAGCTGCTGCTGGACGAGGGTTCCTTCCGGGAGGTGGAGCCGCTGCGGCGGCACCGGGCCACCGGATTCGGCCTGGAGGCCAAGAAGCCCTACACCGACGGTGTGATCACCGGCTGGGGCACCGTGCACGGGCGCACCGTGTTCGTCTACGCCCACGACTTCCGGATCTTCGGCGGCGCGCTGGGCGAGGCGCACGCCACGAAGATCCACAAGATCATGGACATGGCCATCGCGGCCGGCGCCCCGCTGGTGTCGCTGAACGACGGCGCCGGCGCCCGTATCCAGGAGGGCGTCTCGGCGCTGGCCGGGTACGGCGGCATCTTCCAGCGCAACACCAAGGCCTCCGGCGTCATCCCGCAGATCAGCGTGATGCTCGGCCCGTGCGCGGGCGGCGCGGCCTACAGCCCGGCGCTGACCGACTTCGTGTTCATGGTCCGCGAGACCTCGCAGATGTTCATCACCGGCCCGGACGTGGTGCGCGCGGTCACCGGCGAGGAGATCACCCAGAACGGCCTGGGCGGCGCCGACGTGCACGCCGAGACCTCGGGCGTGTGCCACTTCGCCTACGACGACGAGGCCACCTGCCTCGAAGAGGTCCGCTACCTCATCTCCCTGCTGCCGTCGAACAACCGGGAGAACCCGCCGTCGGTGGAGTGCGAGGACCCCGCCGACCGCTCCGGCGACACGCTGCTGGACCTGGTGCCGGCCGACGGCAACCGCCCCTACGACATGCGCGCGGTGATCGAGGAGCTGGTCGACGACGGCGAGTTCCTGGAGATCCACGAGCGCTGGGCCACCAACATCATCGTGGCGCTGGCGCGGATGAACGGCGAGGTCGTCGGCCTGGTCGCCAACCAGCCGCAGTCGCTGGCCGGCGTGCTGGACATCGAGGCGTCCGAGAAGGCCGCGCGGTTCGTGCAGATGTGCGACGCGTTCAACATCCCCATCGTCACGCTGCTGGACGTGCCCGGCTTCCTGCCCGGCGTCGACCAGGAGCACGGCGGCATCATCCGGCACGGCGCCAAGCTGCTGTACGCGTACTGCAACGCCACCGTCCCGCGGATCTCCGTGGTGCTGCGCAAGGCGTACGGCGGCGCCTACATCGTCATGGACTCGCAGTCCATCGGCGCGGACCTGACCTACGCCTGGCCCACCAACGAGATCGCGGTGATGGGCGCCGAGGGCGCGGCCAACGTCATCTTCCGCAAGCAGATCGCGGAGGCGGACGACCCCGAGGCGATGCGGGCGCGGATGGTCAAGGAGTACAAGTCCGAGCTGATGCACCCGTACTACGCGGCCGAGCGCGGCCTGGTCGACGACGTGATCGACCCCGCCGAGACCCGCGAGGTCCTCATCCGCTCCCTGGACATGCTCCGCAACAAGCACGCGGACCTGCCCGCCCGTAAGCACGGCAACCCGCCCCAGTAAGGCGCGCAGGCCCGCCCCGTAGGGCGCGCAGGCCCGCCCGGCACGACAGCCACCGACCGGCCCCCGACCGGACCTTTCGCAGACCGGAGAAACGACGTGACCACTCCCGTTCAGACCAGCCCCATCCGCGTGGAGAAGGGTGAGGCCAGCGAGGAGGAGCTGGCGGCGCTGACCGCCGTCCTGCTCGCCCGTGCCGCCCACCGGCCGGAGGCCGCCGTGCCGGGCCGCCGCCGCGCCACCGCCGCGCGCTGGCGCCGGCTGGAGCGCCAGCACGGCTTCCGCGGTGCCGGCAGCTGGCAGCGCTGAGCACAGCCGTCACACCGGGCCCGGTACTCCTCGTGAGTGCCGGGCCCGACTGCTTTCTTCGCGCGTCGTACGCCGTTGCTGCGGCGGCCGAAACAAGGCGTAGGTTCGCACCGACTCCGGGGCCGGGAGCTGTCCAAGACGTGCTCCCCGTGCTGACATGCGCTCGTCATTCCGCTCCTGTCGTCCCGCACTCCGGGCCGCGGGAGCCGGCCACAGGACGACCGGAAGGAAAATCCCATGCTCCGCACCCTGGGTGTCGGTGCCGCCGCGGCATCGCTGCTGCTCCTCGCCGGGTCGGCGTCCCCCGCCACCGCACAGGCCCCCCGCTACGGCGAAGAGGCACCGCCGACCGGCCAGATCACCATCACGGTCGCCACCGTCAACGGCTCGGGCTGCCGGCCCGGCAGCGCCGCGGTGGCCGTCGCGCCCGACAACACCGCGTTCACCGTGACGTACAGCGAATACCTCGCCCAGGCGGGCAAGGACAGCAGACCCACGGACTCCCGCAAGAACTGCCAGATCGCCCTGAACGTCCACGTCCCCCAGGGCTTCACCTACGCCATCGCCAAGGCCGACTACCGCGGCTACGCGCAGCTCGCGCCCGGTGCCGTCGGCCTGGAACAGGCGGGCTACTACTTCCAGGGCAGCTCCGAGACCGCCCGCAAGAGCCACCGGTTCACCGGCCCGTACGACGCCAACTGGCAGGCCTCGGACGAGACCGGGATCGACGCGCTGGTCTACGCCCCCTGTGGCGAGAAACGGTACTTCAACATCAACACCGAGCTGCGCGTGGACGCCAAGGGCTCCGACCCCAAGCTGACCAGCTACATGGCGATGGACTCCACCGACGGCAGCATCAACACCAAGTACCACTTCGCGTGGAAGCAGTGCCCGAGGTAGGCACACAGGCAGCACAGAGCCCCCGCACCGCCGGTGCGGGGGCTCGTCCCATCGGTGGCCGCACTAGCGCAGACGGGCCATGAGGGCGTGTTCGACCAGGGTGATGAGGGCGCTCTTGGCCTCGCTGCGGTGGCGGGCGTCGGTGGTGATGATCGGTGCGTCGG